>JAOUDE010000239.1 GCA_029859455.1 Ignavibacteria bacterium
CATTGAAACGGTCTGCCAGATAGGCGAGGGTATAGTAGTTGTTGATCATCGAGGGATATCAACAAATATATTCAAATCGCCGCTGTTTCCCAATAAGCGGTAGTCGCACTGTGGATAAGTTGTGAACAGCTGTGTGGGCAAGCTGTCAAAAAGTTCAGATTGCGACTGGGGGCCTATTTTCGTAACTTGTTTCTCCGTATTACATTCGATCGAGATTGTATGGTATCAAGCATGACCGGTTTCGGTCGGGGTGAAGCCGCTGCCGGAGATGTGACGATTGCCGTTGAAGTCCGAAGTGTAAACAGTCGTTTTCTGGAAGTTGCAACCCGTCTCCCCCGCCCGTTTCCACCCCGCGAGAATGAGATCAAGGAGGCGGTCAGGAAGAGGGTTGAGCGGGGGAAGGTCACAGTTTCCGTGACGATCGAGCGATCCGATGGCGGTGAAGTTCCGCTGCGGGTCAATGTGCCCGCAGCCCGGGCCTATTACTCCCTCCTGAAAGATATTCGGAAGAGCGTCAAATCGAAGGAGTCGATCAAGCTCGAGCACCTGCTTCGTTTTTCCGACATCATCGAACAGGATGATGAAGAAGAGATCGACAAGGATGAGTGGGCTCTTCTGGAAACGGCGCTGGAGCGATCACTCGATGAACTGGAACGGATGAGAAGCGACGAAGGGGGAGAGCTTCAAAAGGATCTGGAGAGTCGAATCGGGTTTCTTGGCAGTGAGATAGATCGTGCGGAAGAGCTTTCGAAGAAACAGGTCCCGGCCGAAAAACTCCGGCTCCGTGAGAGGATCACACAGCTGATCAACACGGTTGATCTGGATGAAGGCCGCCTTGAAACGGAAGTGGCTTTCCTCGCCGACAAAATTGACGTTACAGAAGAGTGCGTAAGATTTCGAAGCCACAACAAGTTTTTTCTCGAGGCACTCCGTTCCAGGGAACCGGTCGGCCGGAAACTGAATTTCCTGGTTCAGGAAATGAACCGCGAAGTGAACACGATCGGGTCCAAGTCGTCCTCCACGGAAATTGCCCACCTCGTGGTGGGGATGAAGGAGGAGATGGAGAAGATACGGGAGCAACTTCAGAACGTCGAGTAGGTGTCTTCCGTGAATGGTGAGGCTGGCCGCGGTAAACTGATCGTTTTGTCAGCCCCCAGCGGGTCGGGCAAGACAACGATCGCCCGGGAAATTATCCGCCTGAACCCCAATATCAGATTTTCGGTCTCTGCGACGACGCGACGGCAGAGGGACGGCGAACGGGACGGCGACGATTATTTCTTTCTGACCCGCGAGGAGTTCCGACGGCGGGTTGACGGTGGGGAGTTTGTCGAGTGGGAGGAATTGTTCGGCAATTACTACGGCACGCTCAGAAGTGAGCTCGATCGGGCGATCCGGGAGAACCGGAACCTCCTGTTCGATGTCGACGTCAAGGGAGGTCTGTCCATACAGAAGGCATATCCGGCGGCGCTGATGATTTTCATCAGGACGCCGGGAGTGGAGATCCTGAAGCAACGACTCCGGAAAAGGAAGACAGAAACGGAAGAGGTCCTTTCCATGCGCCTAGACCGGGTGCCGATGGAGCTTTCGATGGGAGACCGGTACACGCACCAGGTAGTCAACGATGACCTTGCAACCGCTGTGGGCGAGGTTCACGAAATCATTCAGAAGTATCTTCAGTCATAAACGAACAAGGAACGACCATGCCGCTGAAAACAGTGGATCTCGAGCAGTTCATCAACACCACAAAGAATATCCATGAGGCGATTGTTGTGTCTTCGAAACGCGCACGCCAGATCAACGAGGATTTGAAGATCGAGTTCAATCAAAGGGTCGAGCAGGTTGTCACGAGAGTCGAAACCGAGGCAACGGAGGAAATGGAGATCAATCCGGATCAACTGAAGGTCAGCATCGAGTTCGAACGCCGGCCCAAAGCAACAGATCTCGCCCTGGACGAATTGATGGACGGTGAGGTCGAGTGGCGCTATAAGGAAGTAGAAGATCCGCTCGCCTCCGGGGACAGCGGAAGTTGATTCCTGAAGACTCCGGTGCTCAGGGGAAAGCATATCATCCTCGGTGTGACAGGCGGCATCGCCGCCTATAAGACCCCCTGGCTCGTTCGTGACCTGATCCGGGAGGGTGCGGATGTCCAGGTGGTGATGACCCGATCCGCCACACAGTTCGTGACCCCCCTGACCCTTTCCACTGTTTCGAAACGGGAGGTCCTGATGGACCTCTTTCCTCCATCGACCGAAGAGCCGACCGGTCGATGGACCGAACACATCGACCTTGCTCTCTGGGCAGAGCTTCTCCTGGTTGCCCCGGCGTCGGCCAACACGGTGGCGAAGATCGCACACGGGCTCGCCGACAATTTTCTGACGACTCTCATACTTGCTGCCCGATGTCCGCTGGTGGTCTCTCCGGCAATGGATGTTGACATGTACCGGAACGAGGTGACGCAGGCGAACCTTGTTGCTCTGAAGGAGGCGGGATGTCACATCATCGAACCCGAGAGCGGTGAGCTGGCAAGCGGACTGAAGGGGCCGGGGCGGCTTCCGGAGCTCGCCCGCCTGATCGAATTCCTGGAGAAGATTCTGACCGGTTCAACCAGAGATCTGGCCGGGAAGAAGATTCTTGTGACGGCGGGTCCGACCTTTGAGCCGATCGACCCGGTCAGATTCGTCGGTAACCGGTCATCGGGGCGCATGGGTTTTGCGCTTGCCAATGCCGCCTCCCAGCGAGGAGCGGAAGTAACTCTTGTGAGCGGCCCTGTCAGTCTTGCGACGCCGCGTCAGACGACGCGTATAGATGTCAGAACTGCAGCGGAAATGATGGCGGCTGTTGACAGGCTCTTTCCGGAGCAGGATGCGCTCATCATGTCCGCCGCGGTTGCCGACTATGCTCCGGCGACGATTGCGGAGCAGAAAATCAAACGGGATCGGTCGGGTTCGTCCGGGCTCTCTATCAGTTTGAAGTCGAATCCCGATATCCTGAAGGCCCTTGGCTCGAAGAAGACGAACCAGGTCCTGGTCGGCTTCGCCCTCGAAACCGAGAACGGCCTGGAAAATGCCAGAAAGAAGCTGAGCGAGAAAAACCTCGACGCCATTGTGTTGAACGACCCCGGGGTCGAAGGTGCCGGGTTCGAGACAGCCACCAATGTGGTAACGATCATCGGAAGGTCCGGATCTCCCCGGACCCTGCCAAAGATGTCGAAGTTTGATGTTGCAAACGAAATCCTCAACGAGATCGCACCGATTCTGAAGTCTGTGCGGTAATCCTCTATGGCCCCAGAACACAAAGAACGTCCGGCGGACTCAGCGGCTCGTGTCCTGAACGACGTCAGACAGTTTCTGCAGGACGAACGGTCCATGTTCGGTGAGAACCTCATTACCACGACGCAGAATCTGTCGGGAAGGGAATCGATGACGAAAAACTCTGCGGGCAAGCCTCAGGAGACCGAGCTGTTCGACCAGCTTCCGTCGCCGGCGTCCGAGCCGTGGATCTCTGCCCGGGACCTTCCGGAATTGAACAGTGCGATCTGCCAGTGTATGAAATGTTCTCTCGGGGAAAGCCGGACGAAGTTCGTGTTCGGCGTCGGAAACCCCGATGCCTCTCTGCTGATCATCGGTGAAGCGCCCGGGGCGGATGAAGACAGGCAGGGAGAACCGTTCGTCGGGCGCGCCGGTCAGCTCCTGAACAAGATCCTGGAGGCCATACAGTTCAGGCGTGAGGATGTCTTCATCTGCAACATCCTGAAGTGCCGGCCGCCGAACAATCGCGCTCCCGTTGCCGAAGAGGTCGAACAGTGTATTCCGTATCTGAGGAAACAAATCAGTCTCGTCCGACCGAAGGTGATCCTTTGTCTGGGACTTGTCGCTGCGGGACATCTGCTCGGGAGTCGTGAAAGTCTGTCGCGTCTTCGCGGGAAAGTTCATTCTTATGAGAACACACCTGTGATGGTGACCTACCACCCCGCGGCGCTGCTCCGGAACCCGAACTGGAAAAGGCCTGCCTGGGAGGACGTTCAGGCGGTACGAAAACTTCATGACGAGCTTGTCGCACAATCATCCGCTAAGGAGTAAGATGGCAGAAACGAGGACACGAAGGGGAGTCGACATGCCGGGCGGGATTGCCGTGGAAGGGCGCGTTCCTCCCCAGGCGATCGATGTCGAGGCGCAGGTCCTTGGATCGATGCTGCTCGACCGGGAAGCGATCGCAAAAGTGATCGAGATTGTGGACGAAGACGCGTTCCATGCAGATTACCATAGCCGCATCTTCCGCGCCATTCTTTCGATGTTTGACAAGAGTGAACCGGTTGATATCGTCACGCTCTCCGAGGAACTCAGGCGGCGGGGCGACCTCGAACGTATCGGCGGAGAGGCCTATCTGGTTGATCTGACGACCAAAGTGACTTCGGCGGCGAACGTTGAGTATCATGCACGAATCGTACTTGAGAAATCACTCCTGCGGAGCCTGATCACAGCCGGGTCCGGAATTGCGGGCCGTGCCTACAATCCGACCGAGGACGCCTTCGATCTGCTCGACGAGGCCGAACAGCAGGTGTTCAAAATCTCCGAGAAGCGGCTGAAAAAGAGCTTCACCTCAATGCACAAGGCGGTGCATGATA
>JAOUDE010000240.1 GCA_029859455.1 Ignavibacteria bacterium
GACCTGATGGTGGACAGCAACACCTCTCTGCACGAGACTCCGTTTACCGTTTCGATTGACTACATCCACGGGACAAGCACCGGGGTTTCCGCCTCCGACCGTGCCGCAACCATCAGATCTCTGATGGATTCCGAAACCAAGCCGAGCGACCTCGCGCGGCCCGGGCATATTTTTCCCCTTCGTGCCCTCGATGGCGGTGTCCTTCGGCGCGCGGGGCATACCGAAGCAGTGATCGATCTTTGCAAGCTCTCGGGACTGTATCCTGCCGGGACTCTGTGTGAGATTATGAATGATGATGGCACAATGGCCCGGGTGCCGGACCTGGCGAAGATTGCACAACGGTTTGGACTGAAGATGATCACTGTCCGTGATCTGATCGAATACAGGATGATGCGCGAGAAGCTCGTGACCCGGATTGTGACGACCGGACTCCCGACTCTGTACGGCGACTTCAACATTCATCTGTACCGTACCGAAACCGACAACAAGGAACATATCGCCCTTGTGAAGGGAACCATCGATCGGAACAAACCTGTTCTCGTCCGCGTCCACTCGGAATGTCTGACCGGCGACCTGTTCGGCTCGATGCGATGTGACTGCCACGATCAGCTGATCGCGGCTCTCACGATGGTGGAAAAAGCCGGCTCCGGCGTAGTCGTGTACATGCGTCAGGAAGGACGCGGCATCGGACTTGCCAACAAACTGCGAGCGTACAAGCTTCAGGATGATGGCCTCGATACGGTCGAAGCGAATGAGAAGCTCGGGTTCCGCCCGGATCTCAGAGACTACGGTATCGGCGCCCAGATTCTCAGGGATATCGGCGTTGGCAAGATCCGTTTGCTGACGAACAACCCGAAGAAAGTGGTCGGGCTTCACGGGTACGGTCTGGATATCGTGGAGCGCATTGCTCTGGAAATGGATCCCAACACCGAGAACGAACGGTATCTCAGGACAAAACGGGACAAGCTGGGGCATCTGATTCTGGTGGACCCGAAGAAGCAGGCGGAATAGAGGACACGCTTGCTTTTGTAGACAGAGTTTTCTTTAATGATGTTGAAACGATAGCCAACGTCCGCATGGTGCAGGCGCTGGCTATTCTTTTTGTCTCTCCCCGAAGGAGGAACCGGAATGACGCAGAGTGATAAGGGTGAAACCGTGTATTTAACACGAGAGCGCCTGATACAAATGGAGAAAGAACTGCACGATCTCAAGACGAACGGCCGGCGCGAGATGGCACAAAAGATCGCCGATGCCAGGGGGCATGGCGATCTCTCCGAGAACGCCGAGTATGATGCAGCAAAGGAGGAGCAGGAGCATCTTGAAATGAGGATCGCCAGGCTTCAGCTGACGCTGTCCAGAGCGAACATCATTGAAGCGAGCGACCTTCCCAACGACAAGGTGTATATCCTCTCGCGGGTGAAGCTCCGGGATCTCAAGACGAAGGATGAGTTCGAGTATCTCCTCGTGTCGCCGGAAGAAGCTGACTTTGAGCAGGACAAGATTTCGGTGACTTCACCGATCGGAAAAGGCCTCCTCGGCAAGGTGAAAGGAGACTCGGTGGAAATACAGGTGCCGGCGGGACTCCTAAAGTATAAAATCCTCGATATTAACAGGTAATTGCTAACAATTTGCATGATCCGCCGAATAAGCAGTTTGGGACTTCTTGACTTTCACGGTACCTTCGGTTATATTTTTGCGAACGCATTGGACGGAACGAGAAGCATGCAGGTTCGATCACGTGCTTGCGTGCGAGGGTGCGAATTCATATATTTCCCAGCCCAATGCGGGAATAGCTCAGTTGGTAGAGCGCAACCTTGCCAAGGTTGATGTCGCGGGTTCGAATCCCGTTTCCCGCTCTGTCCCGCTTGCGGGACAAAGAGCTTCCGGTAATCGCGCCGGAAGTTCTTCTTAAAAACACTTCCTCTTTAAAGTGGCCCCGCCGCCCCCAATCCCACCAGGTGGCGGGGTTATTTTGTCTACGGGAGAGGATTCGAAGTGAGGGGGAAGGCAGAGGAGTCCGAAGTATCCGTCGGCGCCGTACCCAAGTGGTAAGGGAGAGGTCTGCAAAACCTTTATGCGGCGGTTCGAATCCGCCCGGCGCCTCTTGAAAACACCCGGGATGTATACCACGTCCGACGGACTTCTCCTGCCGGGGTGGCGAAATTGGCAGACGCACAGGACTTAAAATCCTGAGGGTCGCAAGGCCCGTGTGGGTTCAAGTCCCACCCTCGGCACACGTCATGAGTGTAAAGCGTCGGATGAAGATCGTGCGTGAGTCGAGGTGAAATGAGAGGGCGGTTAGCTCAGTTGGTTAGAGCGCTACCTTGACATGGTAGAGGTCACAGGTTCGACTCCTGTATCGCCCACTTGGAGTACCACCAGAATCGGAGCGCACTCCGATTTTTTTGTTACAGCAAAACGAGAACGTGTCAGAAATCAATATCACATTCCCTGACCAGGCTGTCCGGTCGTACAAGAAAGGTATCTCCGGCCGGGAGATCGCGGAGAGCATCAGCAAAGGGCTGGCGAGGGAAGCCCTTGCTGTTTCGGTTGACGGAACAACCTGGGATCTGTCGCGGCCGATCGAACAGGACGCGTCGGTCAGATTTCTGAAGTGGGCTGATGATGAGGGGAAGCGGACGTACTGGCATAGTTCAGCTCATCTGATGGCCGAAGCGATAGAGGCTCTCTTTCCGGGAACGAAATTCGGGATCGGCCCGCCGGTCGACAATGGTTTCTATTATGATATCGACATGGGGGATCATGCCCTCTCAGCGGCCGACCTGCAGAGAATAGAAGAGAAGATGGGTGAGTTCGCCGCCCGCGACGTTCCGTTCACCCGGGAAGTGGTTTCCTGGAAGGACGCGGTCAGCTATTTCACGAAGAAGAAGGATGAGTACAAGCTGGAGCTCCTTCGTGACCTGAAGGATGAAGAGATCACGTTCTATCATCAGGGAAACTTCACGGACCTCTGTTTCGGTCCGCACGTTCCGTCGACCGGGCGCATCAAAGCGATCAGGCTCCTTAATATTGCAGGTGCCTACTGGCGGGGTGATGAACGGAACAAGATGCTCCAGCGGATCTACGGCGTCACGTTTCCTTCGAAGAAGGAGCTTGATGAACATCTCGTCAGACTGGAAGAGGCGAAACGAAGAGATCACCGAAAACTGGGGGCCGAGCTCGATCTGTTCTATCTGACTCCGAAGGTCGGTGCCGGGCTGCCACTCTGGCTTCCGAAAGGAACAATCCTCAGGGAGACACTGGAATCATTCCTCAGGGAAGAACAGAGGAAGAGGGGTTATCAGCCGGTTGTCACACCCCATATCGGCAACCTGAGCCTGTACAAGACAAGCGGTCACTATCCGTATTACAAGGAGAGCCAGTTCGACCCGATCGTGGTAGAGGATGAGGAGTATCTCCTCAAACCGATGAACTGTCCTCACCATCACCAGATATATCTGAGCAGGCCGAGGAGTTACCGCGATCTGCCGCTACGTCTGGCAGAATTCGGGACGGTGTACCGTTACGAACAGTCGGGCGAGTTGAACGGGCTCACGAGGGTCCGCTCATTTACGGTTGATGATTCGCATATCTATGTTGCACGCGAAGAACTGAGAGATGAACTGAAGCGGGTTATTGAACTGATCCAGCACGTGTTCACGACGCTCGGCTTCAGTGATTTCAAGACCCGTCTTTCATTCCGGGATCCTGACAACAAGGAGAAGTTCGGCGGGTCCGATGAGCTGTGGGACCAGTCGGAGGAGGACCTCCGTGTGGTGGCTGATGAAATGAACCTCCGATACGGCATCGATATCGGAGAGGCAGCATTCTACGGTCCAAAGATCGACTTCCTCGTCCAGGATGCGTTGCTGAGGAGCTGGCAGCTCGGGACCGTCCAGGTTGACTATGTGATGCCGGAGCGTTTCAACCTCGAGTATACGGGATCTGATGGATTGAAGCACAGACCGGTAATCATCCACCGGGCGCCGTTCGGCTCGCTCGAGCGATTCATCGGAATTCTGATTGAGCATTTCGGTGGTGTCTTCCCGGTCTGGCTTGCGCCGCTCCAGGTGGCGATTCTGCCGATTACCGACCGTCACCTTGATTATGCACGGAAAGTTTCGGATGATTTAATGAATGCCGGGATCAGGGCTGAGATAGATGACCGGAATGAGAAAGTCGGATACAAGATCCGCGAGTGGGAAACCCGGAAGGTTCCGTTCATGCTGGTTCTGGGTGACAAGGAGGTTGAATCCGGGTCTGTTTCAGTCAGACGCCACGGCAGAGGAGACACTGGTGCAAAACCGTGCTCAGAATTCAGAGATGCCGTTCTCGACGAAATCATAAAGAAATCACCAACACCACAAGGAGAGAATCCATAGCCGACCAGAGAAAACCCCGCATCAACAATGACATCCGTGCAGCAGAGGTTCGAGTGATCGATCAGCACGGCGGACAGCTCGGAGTAATGACCCCGGCAGAAGGCATACGAATTGCCGGTGAGAGAGGAGCTGACCTGGTCGAGATTGTACCAAAGGCCAAACCGCCTG
>JAOUDE010000241.1 GCA_029859455.1 Ignavibacteria bacterium
GAGATCGTTGAAATACCGGAAGTAGGTCAACTCGATCCCTGAATTCCTCAGGAATTCGAAATCCGGGCTGGAATCCGCAAGTCCCCGGAACAGAAACCTGAGGCTGAAGCCGACATTGTTGGATGTAAACGGTTTCAACTTGTAGTCAGCCGTTCTGAACGCCGTGCTGAGGAATTGTTCTCCCCGGTACTGTTCAGTCCAGAAGTAGCTCCCGGTCTGCGTGTAATACCGGTAGTTGAACCCGAGAATCAGGTTTCTGAAGATGTATTTGTTCATTCTCAGTTCGGCCGTGTGAGAATGGACCGCCCAATCATCGAAGTAATACCGGTAACTGCCAATGAGTGAAGCCTCGATGGCCGGTATCATCTGACTGAGTCGGGCCGTTCCTGCCTGTCTTAAACGGGCCGCCGGATGCAGTTCATTGGTCAGCACGGAGACCCCGTTGGCATCACGGACGCTGACCTGTCGATACGGATCGCTTTGAAAACCTTCGGTGTACATGAAGTCGTATCCCAGGTCGAAGACAGTCGTTGGAGAGAGGATCTGGGCGATGCCGGCGACACCATTGTAGCCGACCTTCGGCCGGTTGAACACCTGTCCGTTGTCCAGAACCTCCCCAACCTTGTCGGAGTTGTACTGTGCCCTCATCGTCATCGATGTGTTCTGTTCGAACAACTCGAAACTGAGCGTACCGATCAACGCATTGCCGATGTAGTCGATTTCCTGACTCCGGTATCCGTTCACCGCAAACGATGCATTATCTCCCAGCTGCTGCTCGATTCCGAGAATAATCTGGCCGCGGTTCTTTTCGAACGCCTCGCCGCTGTTCCTGCTCGGCCGTGTTGCGCCGGTGATCGCCGTGATCGCAGGCACCGTGACATGATCCAGTTCGATATCGAGAAAGATAGCGGTCCTGTCCAGAATCGATTTCGCAAGATTGAATGCGGTTGTCACGACGCTGTTCTCTCCGCTATCAGAGAAAAGATATGTAGTGAACCCCATTGAATCGCCGGCCGCGAGCACGGGACTCACAGTCATGATCACGGCAAGGACAAGCGCTATGGATGGTCGGATGGTTCTCATCAGTTATTTTGCGCAGCCGCACCCTCCGCCTATGCCGAGTGTTCCGCCAATGCTCCCTTCGCGGGAGAGAAAAAACTTTGTTGAGAGCGACTGTTTGGCGAACTGATCCTCACGCTCCATGATCGGATCACCAAGTTGGCCGCGCTCATAGCTCCGAACGACAGAACAACCGGCGAAGAGCGCCGCGAAAGTCATAAGGGCGATGAATCGGGAAACTGTCTGCTTCATGGTTATTCCTTCTCTACGGTGTTCGAGTACTGTGTCCCCGCATCGATCCACTCGATCAGTGTCAGCAAATCCCTGTTTGCCGGGAGGAACGGGTCGGGCCGTCCGAACTGATCGATCGACCAGAGAGCAGTGTGATCGAACGTGAGGGGGCGGTACTCCTCATTGTCCGGATCATTGAGCTGGCGGTCGAACATCACCCACATGAGCGGACTCCGTCGCGCACCGTCATCCGTGACATAATCTCTCGATCCGCCGTCTGCCTCACGGTACCGGTTGCCGCTTGTCAGAGAATCATAGACCGAGGTCGTTTCCCCCATTCCGTTACCCGGAGGGGCCTTATCGGTTTCAAGGTTCTCGAGCCGGAGACCGCCTGCCGGGCCTCCCGGGTTGGTAAATCCATGGCAGGGGAGACATCGGGCTTCCAATACAGCCTGGACCGTGTTTCCTCTGGATGGTGCGTTCCTGTCGAAGAAATCGACCGTGTCCGTTCTCGCTGCCGAATGCGCTGTCACCAGCGTGGCGTCATCGAACCCGGCCTCATACATCGAACCGGTGGACCGGTTGATGACCTGTGCGGCTTCCGTGATCTCGAGGTCATTGATGATCTGATCCCGGCTGTGCGAATCATGACAGCCGGTGCAAAGGCGGCGCTCCCCCGGCATGACCTGGACCCAGGTGATCTGGTTGACGAGCATCATGCCGTTCTCGTCCAGCGTCTGCATATGAAGAGAGCGGTTTGCCGGGACTTCGACTGAGAACGACCCGTCGCTCCGGATCGGCGCATAGCCGACCACCCTCTGTTTTTCGAGATTCGTATTCCCGATCGGACCCCCGCGCATGCCGGAGCTCTTCGGCAGAGGGACCGCTTCGAGGATCCTGAGGAATCTCGCCTCTCCCACCACGCCGTCGGCGTTCACATGATTTCTGTCAGGTCGCATCTGGCCGTCGTTGGTGGCTCTGTCATAAACGTTACCGTCGAAGAAGAGACCTGTCGTCTGTCCGGAAGCAAGTCCGCTGGTTACGTTCGGATCCTGCGGAATGACGTTGGGCAGCCCCGCAGGCATTTCATCCCGCGGCAGGACCGGGATCGCGTCGTATTCGTTTCTTGTCGGATCGTTGAAAATCAGCCTGATGTTGGCGCCGTCCTTATCCATCACGTAAATACCGTAGTCGGCCTCCCGCTCTTCCCCCTCCATCTCCCCTCCGACGGGAATGGGAGACATCGCAAGCAGAATTTTTTCCCGCCTGGAGGCGGGTGCGCCTTTGTCGATAATCGGATGAGGTGTCTTATACAGGGATGACGTGACATTCCCCGTATTATTGAACGGCGCACTGGAGGGTGTAATGAATGTCAGATTATCATCGGATGAGGAGATGTCGATGATCGCTATCGCGCCCCCTTCGAAGGGCGAATTCCGTTCCATAACAGAACAGACAATTCCGCCGTCAGAGAGCTCGCGTGCCTCGAGGAAAACCCTGCTTCCGCTCTCGCGGGGTGAGTGGTTGCCGTACATGACGAACGGCCGTGTGCCGTCCGGATTGATAACGAACAACGGGAATTTGTTCGGATTGCCCAGATGTTCCCACCGGCTGTAGATCACCTTTCCGCTGGAATGCACCATCGGGTTGGTGTCGTGTGACTGGTTGAAGGAGATCTGCCGGATGGCGGTCAGGCGGCCGTCAGCCGCGCGGTCGCCCACATGCAGCAGCGGTGAATCACGGCGTTCGTACTCGTCAACGATCCCGCTACGGGTCGAGGTAAAGATAATCTGTCCGCTGGGAAGGTACGCCGGGTCCATATCGTGACCTTCCGTCTGATCGGTCAGCTGCAGGAGTCCGCTGCCGTCGGTGTTCATCTCATAGAGATGCCATCGGGCGCTCCGGTTGATCTTCATGGAGAAGAGGATCTTCGATCCATCCAGAGAGACCTCCGGGTCCACTGCGGCTCCGTAATCATCCGGATCACTGATTCCTGCCTGCGTGTACTGGGCGGTGAGATTCCTCAGCTCCCCCTGCGGGGAGATTGGTGTCAGCAGAAGAAGATCCGTTCCGGGATAGAATTCGTTGATATTGCTCTCCATCGCGTTCCGTCCGGCGTCATGCTGGCTCGGCTCGCTGACGAAAACAATCGCCGAAGGGCCGGATCGCAGGAGGATATCGTCCGGCGGCGGGGTTCCGCATGCCGCGAAAAGGACCGCCGCGAATCCGGTCACTGCTGTTCTGAATGTTGTCGTTTCACACAACCTCATACATCCCCCATGGTAGTCGTTGGTGCTCTGTTCTGCTCTTAGAAATACAGCTGCAGTCCGAGGGAAAACTGGATATTGTGGGAGATAAAAGGCTCGGCGTTGTTGATTGTCTGGGAGAAGATCTGATCCCTGATGTCGTAGCGGAGTCCGATCTTGTTGGACCCGAACAGGTATCCGAGCGGAATCCGTTTTCCGAGCCCGATCACGCCTGAGAATGTGTTCTGTCCTCCCTGGTTGATTCCCGCCACACCGGCGAGAACAAAGGGGATGTAACCCGACGGACTCGGATCGTACGCCACGGCAAATTCATAGGTGTACAGATCCTGCGTTTCGAACACCTGTGAGCGGGCAAGGGTGCCGAGAACGTCTGACTTGAGGCTCGTGAAACCGAGCGAGGCCTCGACAAAGAAACGATCGCCCGGGAGAAAGTAGTTGTACCTTCCCGCAACATAGGGGTTTGTACCGAAGCCGCTCGAGGAGTACATTCCCAGGGAAAGCGTCAGGCTGTTCTGAAACCGCGCGTGTGCCTCACTGCCAGGCAGGGCCAGCAGGGCGAAAGCAACTGCCGCGATAAGAAACCGTATGTTCTGTGTTCCGGTCATGGCCGGTTACTCCTTCCGATCACTGAAACAGAAATGTGACGCCGATACTGAGCTCCTGGAAGAACAGAAGTTCTTCCTGCTGGTCTCTGTCCGCCTTCACGCTCGTGATGTGCTGTTTGCCTTCGAGACGAAACCCGAATACTTCGGTGAGGAAAAAGCGCGCCCCGCCGCCAAAACTGACTCCTATCGTTGAGACGGTTTCATCCCCGATCGTGTTCGAAGGGACCGTCAGCATCAGACCGGCGCCGACCGTTCCGTACGGAATCAGCCTTCCGGAGGTCGCAAGGTTCAGAACAGCATTGACGGAGAGCGGATACAGGTCTGCTGTTTTCCCGATCACCTGTTCCCCGGCCAGTTCGAATGTGAATGCTCCG
>JAOUDE010000242.1 GCA_029859455.1 Ignavibacteria bacterium
CGGGACCGGAGGGGGGATTGCCAACAGCGGCGATGACTTCGTTGAAGCTGTTCAGCACGGTCTGGAAGCGAGCCCGATTACCGAAGTGCTCCTCGAAGAGTCGGTGATCGGATGGAAGGAATACGAACTCGAGGTGATGCGCGACCTGAAGGACAATGTCGTGATCATCTGTTCAATCGAAAACATCGATCCCATGGGTGTCCACACCGGTGATTCTATTACCGTGGCGCCGGCCCAGACGCTGACCGACAAGGAATACCAGGCGATGCGGGACGATGCTCTGAAGATTATTCGCGCGATCGGAGTCGAAACCGGAGGTTCGAACATTCAGTTTGCTGTAGACCCGAAGACCGGACGGCGGCTGGTGATCGAAATGAATCCGCGGGTCTCCCGTTCTTCTGCACTGGCGTCGAAAGCGACCGGCTTTCCGATCGCCAAAATTGCTGCCAAGCTTGCAGTCGGGTATATGCTTGACGAAATCCCGAACGATATCACGGAGGAAACCCCTGCCTCATTCGAGCCGACCATTGACTACTGTGTGGTAAAGATTCCCAGGTGGGACTTCGAGAAATTCAAGGGAGTGGAACAGCGTCTCGGGGTACAAATGAAATCGGTCGGAGAGGCGATGGCGTTCGGGCGGACTTTCAAGGAAGCACTCCAGAAAGCACTCCGCTCACTCGAGCAGGACCGTCACGGACTGGGGGCGGATGGAAAGGACGTGGTCGACATCGCGTCTCTCAACTCTGCCCAGCGCGTGGAGTGGCGCAACAAGGTCCTGGACCGCCTTGCGGTCCCGAAGCCTGACAACATGTTCTATCTCCGCTACGCCCTCCAGCTGGGGGTGTCCGTAGAGGAACTGGCTCAGCTGACTCATATTGACCCCTGGTTTCTTTTCAATATCGGGGAGATTGTCGCTCTCGAAGAAGAGCTGAGGGAGTATGCATTCTGAATGGATGCGCGGATGAAAAAACCGATCACACCGGAGATTCTGCGAAAAGCCAAACGCTTCGGCTTCTCTGATCAGCAGCTCGCCACTCTGTGGGGCGGGAAGGAGAAGGATGTGAGAGAGCTCCGGAAGGAACTCGGGATCCAGCCCGTTTTCAAGACGGTTGATACCTGCGCTGCCGAATTTGCTGCGGAAACCCCGTATCACTATTCGACGTACGAGACCGAGAATGAATCCCGGCGCAGCGCGAAGAAGAAGGTCCTCATCCTCGGTGGTGGTCCGAACAGGATCGGGCAGGGAATCGAGTTCGACTATTGCTGCGTTCACGGTGTGATGGGCCTCGAAGAAGAGGGGTATGAGACGATCATGGTGAACTGCAATCCGGAAACAGTGTCGACTGACTATGATACGACCGGGAAGCTCTACTTCGAGCCATTGACGCTGGAGGATGTTCTTCACATCTGCGAACATGAGAAACCGGATGGCATCATAGTAAGCTTTGGCGGGCAGACTCCCCTGAAGATTGCCAGGGCACTCGAGAGCAACGGACAGAAGATCCTCGGTACATCCACGGATGGGATCGATCTGGCGGAAGACAGGAAACGGTTCGGCGCCCTCATTGATGAACTGAAGATCCCCTGCCCTCCGTATGGGACAGCCTCGAATGAGGAGGAGGCACTGGCGATCACCGACCGGATCGGGTTCCCGGTACTCCTCAGACCGTCGTATGTGCTGGGGGGGCGGGCAATGGAAATCTGTTACGACAGGGAAGGGGTCCGCGAATACATGGATCGCGCGGTCCATGTCTCGCCTGAACATCCTGTTCTGATCGACCGCTTCCTCGAAGATGCGTATGAGTTTGATGTTGATGCGGTCTGCGACGGGACGGATGTTCATATCGGGGGGGTGATGCAGCATATAGAGGAGGCGGGTATCCACTCCGGCGACAGCTCCTGCGTTCTCCCGCCCTACAATGTGACCGCCAGTCAGCTCTTCACGCTGATGTCGTACACCCGGCAACTCGCTCTTGCCCTCAAGGTTGTCGGGCTCATCAACGTTCAGTATGCGATCCACCAGGGGATCGTCTACGTACTCGAGGTGAACCCCCGGGCCTCACGGACGGTTCCGTTCGTCAGCAAATCGACCGGAGTTCCTCTCGCGAAAATTGCTGCACGGGTCATGGTGGGAAGGACCCTTCGGGAGATCGGACTCAAGGGGTATGAATGGGCAAAACATGTCTCGGTGAAGGAGTCGGTGTTTCCCTTTCCCAAGTTCCCCGAGGCGAGGCATTTTCCCGGTCCCGAAATGCGTTCAACAGGTGAAGTAATGGGGATTTCCGGGAATTTCGGAATCTCTTTCGCGAAAGCTTCCATTGCAGCGGGAATGAATCTGCCGAAGTCGGGGACGGTTTTCATTTCATTGAATGATTTCGACAAACGGGAGGCTTCAGCGAACATGGTCCGGATGTTTGTCCGGCTGGGGTTCAGGATCCTTGCGACCACAGGAACGGCGGACTTTCTGGCGGGTCACGGGATTGACAGCACGCTGGTCCTGAAAGCGGGGAGTCGAGTCTGAACATCGTGGACGTGATCAGAAACGGCTGGGTTCAGCTGATCGTGAACACACCGCTCGGTCAGGTATCCCGGAAGGACGAGCATGCGATCGGCAGAGCCGCGTACGAGCATAAAGTGCCCTTCATTACGACCATTCCTGCTGCCATTTCCGCGGCCCGCAGCATACAGAAGATGCGCGACCAGGCGCTCCCCGTGATGAGTATCCAGGAATATCATGAGCTCGCAGCGCAGGGACCGCAGAGCGGTCCGGTCGAGACCGTCGAAGACTGCAGCCGGCTTGTGGAGTACATCAAGTCGTTCCAACTCTGATCTGTGACCCGCGCCACCTGTTGGTTCCCCCTTTTTTCATACGTTTCGGGATAATCCGCTTTCCGCCACAGCAGTACTGAGACTACGTGACCATTCTTGGCATATCCTGTTACTATCACGACGCGGCCGCAGCACTTGTACGTGATGGGGTGATTGTCGCCGCCGCTCAGGAGGAACGCTTCACGAGGAAGAAGCATGACGCGGGATTCCCGGAACATGCGGTTGCGTATTGTCTCCGGGAGGCAGGGGTGACGATTGCCGACATCGACCTTGTCACTTTTTATGACAAGCCGCTCCTGAAATTCGAGAGGATTCTCGAGACCTATCTGGCGTATGCACCCCGTGGCATTCGCTCGTTCATGACGTCAATGCCGCTCTGGCTGAAAGAGAAACTGTGGACGTCTTCCCTCATTGAAGAGGCGCTCGGCTACGACGGGAAGATTCTCTTCACTGAGCACCACGAGTCGCATGCCGCTTCGGCATTCTATCCTTCACCGTTCCGCCGGGCTGCGTTTCTTACTGTCGACGGTGTCGGGGAATGGACCACCAGCAGCTACGGAGTGGGTGATGGCCATCAGCTCAGGATCCATGCGGAGCAGACGTTCCCTCACTCGCTCGGTCTGCTCTACTCCGCGTTCACGTATTTCACCGGTTTCAAGGTCAACTCCGCTGAATACAAAGTGATGGGGCTGGCTCCCTACGGGGAACCAACATTCGTCGACACGATCTACGAGCATCTGATTGATCTCAAGGAGGACGGGTCATTCCGCATGAACATGGAGTACTTCGATTATTGCGCGGGCCTGCGGATGACGAACAGGCGTTTCGCGGAACTGTTCGGCGGACCGGAACGGAAGCCGGAGGGAACACTCACCCCCCGTGAGATGGATCTGGCCCGGTCCCTTCAGGAAGTGACTGAGGAGATCATGTTGAGGCAGGCAAGGCACGTTCACCGGGAAACAGGAGAACAGAACCTTGTCATGGCCGGCGGGGTTGCGCTGAACTGTGTCGCCAACGGGAGAATCCTTCGGGAAGGACCGTTCGACCGGATCTGGATTCAACCGGCTGCCGGAGATGCCGGGGGAGCGCTCGGGTCCGCCCTGTTCGCGTGGTATGCATATGCAGGAAACGAACGGAATCCCGATACTGATGGCGATTCCCAGCATGGATCGCTCCTCGGTCCTTCCTGGTCTGATAAGGAAATAGCGGCCTATCTTGAGACGAGCGGAATCACCGCAACCCGCCTGGCGGAAGACGAGCTGGTAGACCGCGTTGCAGAACTGATCTCGGGGCAGAATGTGGTCGGCTGGTTCCAGGGCCGCATGGAATTCGGTCCGCGGGCTCTTGGCAACCGGAGCATTCTCGGCGATCCCCGCTCTCCGGAAATGCAGTCGGTGATGAATCTGAAGATAAAATACAGGGAGTCGTTCAGACCGTTCGCCCCATCGGTCCTGCGTGACAGAGTTTCGGAATGTTTTCAGCTGGATACGGAAAGTCCCTACATGCTTCTGGTTGCGCGGGTCGCCAACGAAATGGGGGTCGATGTTCCGGAAGACGGGGAGCGTGAAGGGATTGAGAAACGTTCTGTCGTCCGATCGAAGATTCCTGCGGTAACACATGTCGATTCGTCCGCCCGGATTCAAACTGTTGATCCCGTGCGGAATCGACTCTTCTACAAGCTTATCACTGCCTTCCACAG
>JAOUDE010000243.1 GCA_029859455.1 Ignavibacteria bacterium
AAATGAGCCCGGAATATAAGCAGTAAAATTGCGGGTCCAGTACGATCCGACACTCCGCGGGCCGACATCAGCCTCGAAAAACCAGCCGACAAATGCACTGTCGATCGTTTTGTTTCCATCATTCATGATCAGGTATTCGACAATAATAATCGCGTCTGCATACGGATCTTCCCAGGCATAGGAGCTCTGATAGATCCTCAGATTCAGCGGAACATGACCGGATACAGCCCTGCCGTAATCAGTGTACTTGACATGCAGGTCCTTGTCGGAAATCGGCGAGAATGGAAGCTCGTCACCCCAATAGGTGTCCCACCCGGGAGGTGCAATCGAATCCCTCTTCGAGGTCTGCCAAACGCTGTCAGCCACATCAAACCCGGGATAGGTCTCATACAGAGGTCCCGACCATCCTTCATATCCTGTTGTCACAAGCTTCAGAGGTGTGTTGTTGCCGCTGGCCGATGTGTCCAGGAATCCGCCGACCCAGACCCCCCCGCCAAAGATATGTTCAACCCCGGTGCCGATCGGGTATTCAAGGCCGAGCGTGTCGGCAGGGATGTTGTTCCCTTCATTGTACGCCTGTCGCCCGAAAACACCCTTGTTGTCCATCCACATCCGCATCGAGAACCCCTGCTTCTTCCAGTCAACCGGCGGTGAGGCATAGGCGGTCGAGGCCCCGGCAAGGAAGAAGAGCCCGGCAAGAAATGAAGGAAGTAGTCGCTGTCTGAGCATAGCCCGTGCTTTCATCGAATTCAGTTCCAGTTTAGTTTCACGCCAAGTGTGATCTGCCGCGGGTTCCCGAGTGCAAACGGCGGGACAGACGAATCAAATCTTCTGCCGTCCGGACCCCACTGATAAAAGTCTCTCGGATCGATCGGGTTGAAGTCGCCATACACCCGGACACCGCCGGTGACGTTGTTGAAACCGCCGGCGTTGAGGTCGACATTCCTGCGGTTGAGCAGGTTCTGGACTGCAAAGGTCACAACCAGATTGAGATGGTCCATGATAGTGAATCCCTTGTCAAGAGAGATATTGACCTCCGAGGTGTGCGGACCGGAGCCGGTATTTTTCAGATAGAGGTCATCGATATCACGGCCCTCGTTATATGGCGTATAGGGGAACCCGCTTCCGTAGATCCATGTGGCCGATACACCCCAGTTGTTGAACGGAAGGCCGAACACGCTGAAATCCTCCCTCGGTCCTACACGGTATCCGAGAAAGAGGTTCACAGAATGCGTCTGGTCCCAGTCAAGCCGGACCTCACGCGGCAACCCGAACAACTGCGGGCTTGCCTGGGCGGCAAACGGATCGGACGATCGGCCCTTCGCGACCTGGAATGTATACGAGATACTTCCGGTGTACCTGTTTGACAACGCTTTGTTGAGGATCAGCTCGAATCCCCTGGAGCTCGCATAATCGAGGTTGACGTACATGTCGACCGCCGGGGAGACGCCAAGCCGGCGAAACGACGCATAATCGAAAATGTCCTTGTAGAACCCGCGGATGTCGAAACGAAGATCCTCGAAAATCAGTTGTTCATAGGCCGCTTCATATTGTACTGTCCGCTGGGGTTTCAGAGCAGGGTTTCCGACATAATTCCCTGTGAGGGTGGTTTGAGTCGGGTCATGGAAGTACTGGTCAAGATCGGGATACTGCAGAAAATGACCATAGTTGAAATAGAAATGAGCCCTCGATGAGATCGGATAGTTGATCGCAAGGCGGGGACTGACATTCCCTCTGACCAACTGGGACATAAACGTCCGGTTGTCGAGCCACCCGGGCTGCTCGCCCGTAACGGTGGTCCAGCGGTCAATGAACTCCTGATCAAAGACCTGGTTGCCGAGGTAGAAGAAGTCATACCGAAGGCCGACATGGATCCCGATTCCTGTGAGATCGATCCGGTCCTGAATATAGATCGCACCGCGGCTCGGGATATTGTTGGAGACCCACCGGGCCTGGCCGTAACCGGGAAACGCTCCGCGGCTCGACGTATCACGCTGAAAGAACGGGGCGTTCGGGAACGAAATGGCGGTCGACTGAAAATGCTGATAGTAGTAATCAATCCCGGTCCGAAGCATATGGAGCGGATGGATCTGCGACTCGAAATGCACCTTGAAATTGTACTCCTGCGTCAGAGCGGTGCTCCAGGACTGTCCGCTTCCCAGATCGATGAAACCGTCGTTGTTCAGATCATTGGCGGAACTGGTGTTCGACGGTGAGTACTGGGACGGATTAAGACCGCCGACACTCGTGTTCCGCTCGGTCTGGAGACGGCTGAGGTGGGACCGGATACTTGAGTTTGGTCCCAGCACATGTGTCCATGCAATCACGGCCTGATCGATTTCGGAAAGATCCGTGCTCAGGGAATCCGAGTAGTCTCTCCACCCGTACCGTGCATACAAGGGGCGCTGCGTGCGGGCGTTCGACCTGTAGCTGACGGAAAACGTGTTGTTGTCCCCGGGCTGGTACGTGACCTTCGAATTGAACGTAAAATTGTTGAATTGCTTGTCCGAATAGGTGAACCCGGCATCACTCCCGAACAGAGTCACCTTGCGCTGGATTGGGTTATAGAACTGCGAGGTGTTAAATCCATACGGCCCGTCGGACTGATCAAACGTCCCGTTAATGAAGAATGATATGTTGCCCGGAATATCAAGGCCGAGCGAGGGAAGCAGGTAGCTTGTGATCGGTTCCGGACCTCCGATATCCGCCGCATAATAGCGTTCATCAAATGTCTGTGAAGTGATTGCATCGGTCCTGTAGTTCACGGAACCCGAATACCGGTCACCACCGCTCTTGGTCTGGATGCTGACAACGCCGGACTGGGCATTGCCAAACTCCGGATCAAGGCCGCTGGATGATACAGTGACGGAGGAAATCGCGTTCGCCGCAACGCCGAGCGCCCCTCCGACACCGGAGGTCGAATTCCCCGAATAGAGTTCGGCAAGCTGTTCGTTCGCGCTGCTGGTTCCGGCAGCCCCGATATTCCCGCTGACATCATTAACCGGCACACCGTCGATCAGGATCTGGGTTTCATTCGCACGTCCTCCACGAAGGAAGAGCTGTCCGCCGAACTTGGTGATTCCTGCCTGCAGACCGAGAACATCCTCGACCGTCTTGACGTTCGGGATCTGTTCGATCTTGTCTCTCGTGAACGTCTGATCTCCGGCTGACTTGGTGACATCAACGAGGGGAGCCTTGCCGACGACCGTGACACCTTCCATTTCAATGTCGGTACTGGCGAGCTTGAAATTCAGCACTGCCGTCTCGCCGACGATAATTTCGACACTCTTGGACTGAATGGTCTGGTACCCCAGAAGAGAAACCCGCAGGTCATAGGTCCCCGGGCTCACATCCTTCACGAAGTATTCACCCTGATCGTCTGTCACTCCTCCGCGACCGCTCCCGACAATCAGAATATTCGCCAGCGGCAATGATTCTCCGGTTGTAAGGTCAGTAATCTTCCCCTTCAGGTGCCCTCCTGCGGCAAAGGCCTCAGAGCCGGCCAGCGTGCAGAGAAGAATAAATACTATTGATGATCTGAATCGCATGAGGTCCCTCATCGAAAGAGGTTATTCGTTAATATCCTCGAAGGCTTTTCTCAGCACTTCGACTACATCATCTTTCATCATATAGTAGAGCGGGAATCCGAAATACACAGATGAGAATGTCTGGCGTCCCGGCGGAATAGGCGGCGGCGCAAGATACCGGACACCCACCGGAGATCCGTCAAACCGTGTCAGTGCACCCGTCAACGAATTAAGAAAGAAGACCGTATCGGTCTTGGCCCCAAACTCATAGATCGTCTGCCCGAATCCACGCGGGAAATTCACTCCGATATTCTTGATTGCTCCATCCGCTTCGGATGGAAGCTTTGCCGGATCGACGGCGACATCGGGATATCCGAGAATCCCGGTCCCCTTCTCCAAATCAAACGCCGGATTGAATGTAGCGGGAAACGGCGGAAACGAAACATCGGACAACACTTTGAAGAAATCATTGGCAAAGCCGGCCCAATCGGTGATATTGAGAGAGAACAAGGTGTTGACCTGGGGCGGTCCGCTCATGATCAATTTTCCGCCAAGATTCAAATAGGTCTCGATTGACGTCCTCTTCGTTCCGATCCTTGTCAACTCGCCAAACGGCGCGCCGGAGATCTCCTGTTCAGCCACAAGGAAGATCGACGTGTATTGCAGCATTGTTTCAAGCGTTGGAAACGAGTAGTTGTTTGCGGAGGTGACAAAGATATCGTAATCAACCCCCTCGGTCTTCCCGATCGACCCGAGAACATCCCTGTAAAAATCGCTCACGCTGTCTGCCGGAACACCGGGCATCCAGGTCGCATTGGTATTAATTCTGGTATTGTTGATCAGCAGTGTCTTCTGCGGCCAGTTCGGATCATCCAGCGGTGGGATCTCCGCCCTGAAATCACGCGAGACGATCGGACTGATCACCCCCCACTTGTTTCTTCCTCTGAGAAAGATCGTATGAGTATCGCTACCGGTTTCCTGGAGGTCGATACCTGTCAC
>JAOUDE010000010.1 GCA_029859455.1 Ignavibacteria bacterium
CCGGATCACTCGACCTGAAGGCGATCGTTTCAACGGTATACGAAGAAGTCCGCCGTGCGATTCCAGCCGATCGCTTCTCATACTATCGCTACAATGCTCAGCGGGAAACGCTCGAAACAATGTTCGACAGGTCCCTGGAAGAGGGATCGACGTCCGATTCTCCGGCGCCGGAAGAGTCCCTTGCCGACCGCAACGTTCTCGATGCGGCGATCTCCGAAGGAAAGTCGATGTTTCTGCGCGGCAGTACAGTGTCCGATTCGATGATTATCGCGCCGGTCCGTTCGGGTCAAACGATCGCCGGCCTTCTCGTGGTCTCGGGCCGCGGTCCGGAGCTGGATGACGATGCTCACTTGCGTCTCTTGGAAAGTATCGCTAACTTGACCGAAATTGCCCTTGAAAAGGCATCGCTGTATGAAGATATCGTCACCAAGTCACGCGAGATCGAACACAGGAACAAGGAACTCGACGACTTCACGTACGTTGTTTCTCACGACCTGAAGGAACCCTTGATCAGTATCGAAGGGTACAGCAAGATCCTCCTAAAGGAGTACCAGGAAGAGATCGGTGATTCGGGGAAAATCTACCTTTCTTCTCTCGTCAACTCCAGTACGCGACTGAAGAATCTGATCGATGATCTCCTGACCCTCTCACGCCTTGGCAGAGTGACAGAGGCGGTCGCCCAGGTGCCGCTGGACGCAATGTTTCAGGACGTTCTGCAGGACATCCAGTTCACGCTCCAGGAAGCAAATGCTACGGTGGAAGTCGAGGGAACCCTCCCGAATGTTCTGTACAACCCCACACAGCTTGGCATGGTGGTCAGAAATCTGATCTCCAACGCAATCAAATTCAACGACAAACCGGCTCCCCGCGTGGTTCTCCGCTGTTCGACGGACGAGACCATGCACCATGTCTCGGTTTCTGACAACGGAATCGGTATTGAGGAAGCCTATTTCGCTAAAATATTCATGATCTTTCAGCGTCTCCACAGGACTGAAGAGTATCGCGGAACAGGTACCGGCCTGACCATTGTGAAGAAGATTGTGGAGAATCACGGAGGAACGGTAACCGTCTCGTCTGTTCCCGGAGAAGGATCGACCTTTACGTTCACAATACCGATATCACAGCAGTAATGACCGAACTTCATCAGATGATCGGCGAGACGCCGCCCCGGACCATTCGCGTGATGCTGGTGGAGGATAACGAGGAATTTGCCCGCCTTGTTGAAATACACCTCCAACAGCATAAGCCGGAGATATTTGACATTGTCTGGAAGGAAAACGGCAAAGAGGTCCTTCGTGGTTTTGCCAACGGGGAGGAATATGATATCATCCTGATGGACTATTTTCTCCCACAGCAGAACGGCCTTGAAGTCACGCGGATCCTTCATTCGCGGAGTGTCAGAACCCCCATCATCTTCCTGACCGTCAACAAGGATTTCGACCTCGCTGTTGAAGTGCTGAAGCTCGGGGTGGAGGACTACCTTGTCAAAGAAGAGATCATGACTCCTGCGCTGCCCAAGACAATCCTGAACGTCATTGAGCGTCAGAAACTGGTTGAGCAGTTGACAGCACTCGAGGTGACGCAGAAACGACTTGAGGTCATCCAGGAAATAGTGTTGAATATCACGCAGGAGATCAGGGTACCTCTCGATGATCTCCAGAAGAGTCTGAAGGAACTGTCTGAATCTCACAAGAGTGACAAGCTCACTCCGTACCTTACGATCATCAAGGACAACCTCCATCGACTCGAGAACAAGATCGTTCGGTTGAAGGCACTTAAGACTGACAAAACGGTGCCGTACATCAAAGACATCCGGATGATCGACCTTTCCGATTAGCGTATTCTTCACTTCCACGCCTTCACGGCATCCATGACTGATTTTGTGATTGCACTCGCCCGGACCGACCCGGCGCCGGGTGATCTCCATGAGACCGCACAAACAGAAGGTGACCAGACGGAATGCCGCATCAGCGCCCCCTGTTCTGAACCCTGTTCCGTAAGTCAAGGGGGTTCAGAGAAGAACTTCTTGTTGTGCCTCGGGCCGACGATTACGGCACGCCCGCTACTCTTCCCGCCTTCTGATCGGTGAGAACCCGCACTTCCTCTTTCGAGAACTCCAGGTCATACTGGGCAGGGAGGAGGAGGCGATATCGGCGGTGTGATGTTTCCATACCATCCCGGCCTCGCCCGGCAAGGCGTGGTAGAACGGAAACGCGTATTGAACATCAAGCCTGTTTTTCGTATTTTTGGTAAAATGAACATGGACATTCCCAGGTCAACCTCTCCCGGACCGTTTTCAGCCAGTCCTTTCAAACCACTCTGGTTCGCTATCCTTCTCCTGGCGCCGCTTCAAGGTTTCGCCCAGGAGGCTGGTACAGGGCCGAAGACGAATCTCGCAATCATCCGGGATCTCACAGAAGCGATCGGCCAGAGGATCGGATATTCGGCCGGAACTCCTGTGCTGGATACGATCTCGGTTACCGTCCGGCCGAGGGAGACCAGCTGGTATGTCGAGGCATCTCTCCTCAAGGGAATTGCCGGGACCGGCCGGGGAGTTCGCCTCTCCTCCGAAGGTACGGTGACAGCGCTATGTGGCGTCGAGGAGATCGTTGTGAGCTACACCGATCCAAGGGCAGAGGGTCTGCTCGGTGCGACAATTGTGGACCGCCAGGTGTCTGTGACCGTTTCAAGTATGGTCGTTCGCCGAGCCTCGGGGGAAATTCTGCTGAATGAAGAGCTGCTCGAGGAACGGACCGACACCATTGAACTTGGATATGTCACAGAATTGGAAAACCCCAATATCCCCGCCACTCAGGGCTCGTTGCCGACGGAAGGTTTTTTCTCGAATATCGGTGGTCCCTTGATACTGATCGGTGCCATCGGGGTCGCAGTCTTTCTTCTCTTCCATGTGAGGAGCTGAGTTGGGTACTGCGGTCACACTCTCTGGCCTCTCAGTGTTCGTTTCGCTGATGGTCGCGGCCCTGGATCCGGGAGTCGCTCCAGACGTAATGATTCAAGAGAGCCCGGTCCCTTCCAGCCGGGTGCGCCTCCTGGCAGTCGGTGATATTAACCTGGGACGGAATGTGGGACAGGAGATTCTGGCCGGGAATACCGGTTTTCCGTTCGAGTATGTGGCTGATGAACTGCACTCGTATGATCTGGTGATTGGCAACCTCGAGTGTCAGCTGTCGGATCAGCAGGGGGAGACACAACATCCCCTGAATAACCTGATTTTCACCGGCCCGCCGTCCGGGGCAATCTCCCTGCGCCTCGGCGGAATAGCAGCGGTATCGACCGCCAACAATCATGCGTTCGACTACGGAGTGAGTGCGCTGCGTGAAACGATGAAGTATCTGAACGAGGAGCAGATCATCTTTGCGGGAACCGCCGAATCGGAGGAGGATCTGTACAGCCCGACACTCTTCAGTGTGAACGGTGTTACCTTCGCATTCTTCGCCTGCACCGGTATTATGAACATTGAAGATCGAATCTGGACGCGCTACGTCGCCGAGGCGGACAGCGGGAGATTGTTTCCGGCCCTGCGTTCAGTGAGACCGGTGGTCGATATCGTCATCCTGAGTTTCCATGGAGGTGCTGAATATGCCGCAGGTCCGAGTCCCTCGACGGAGGAATTTGCCCGGGCGTCAGTCGATGCAGGTGTGGATCTGTTTCTCGGCCATCACCCTCATGTCCCGCAGCGAATAGAACAGCGGGGAGGCAGTCTTATCGTTTATTCACTGGGTAACTTCGTATTTCGACAACCATTTGATTTCTGGACCCAGCGGAGTTTTGCGCTGGAAGTCGTTATCGCCAAGAATGGCGCGGATGCGAACCTCCACTGGTTTCACCCCAGACCAGTTGCGGCAGGAGACCAGCCCTCGTTTGAGGTCTCGCCGGAGGATTTCGGCAGGCTTTACGAGAGGATTGCAGGAACGTTTTACATGAAGGAAGGGGATCTGGAATGGTTCAATTGATGACCCGGTCGGTCGCGATCTGTCTTCTTGCGCAGCTTCTTGCGTGCGGGACGACGGAAGAAGTCACAGTGCTGACCGCGGAGGAACGGTTTCAGAAGGCTATGGAGTTGTTTGAGGATGAGGACTATGTCGAGGCGATCGATCAGTTCAGCACAATCACCCTCCAATTCCAGGGGAGCACAGTAGCCGATGATGCCCAGTTCTACCTGGGTGAAGTCAGGTATGAGCGCCATGAGTTCCTGCTGGCAGCCTTTGAATATCAGCAGCTGCGCCGGAATATGCCAGCCAGTCCTTTTGTCCCGGAAGCCCAGTACAAACTTGCCATGTGCTACTATGAACTGGCACCGAAATCAGCGCTCGACCAGCAATACACCGTCAAGGCGATGGATGAATTCCAGCGCCTCGTCGAATATTATCCGGAGAGCGAACATGCTCCGGTTGCCGAAGAACGTATCACGGAGCTGACAGACAGGCTTGCGCGGAAAGACTACGATACGGCCAGACTCTACGCTACCATGGAATACTACCGGGCCGCGACCCTGTATTATGACAGCGTGATCGAGAAATATCATGATACCGAGTACGGCCGCCTTTCCTATATAGGCAAGGCCGAAGTTCTGCTCGAACGGAACATGCTGCTCGAAGCACGACGCACCCTCCTGAAATTCCTCGAAACAGAGCAGGACGAGGATCTGCGCTGGAGGGCGGAGACACTCCTCGAACGAATTGAAGACCGACTCTGAAACGTGATGGCTAGAAAAAAAACTCTGACGAAACCGGTTGCCCTTTCGCGGGTGTTCATGACCGAGCTTGTTCTTCCGAACGATACCAACCAGCTCGGCAATCTCCTCGGCGGCCGGCTGATGCACTGGATCGACATTGCGGCTGCCATTGCAGCCCAGCGACACAGCGGCTGCGTCTGCGTCACGGCATCAGTCGATAAACTCAATTTCCACCTGCCGATCAGGCTGGGGGATGTCGTCACGCTTCAGGCCTCGGTCAACCGTGCATTCCGGACCTCCATGGAGGTCGGTGTTCTGGTGACATCGCAGAACATCGGGCGGGACAAGGCGGAACGTGCAAACAATGCATACCTGACATTCGTCGCAGTTGACTCGGAGGGGAGTCCCGTCCCCGTTCCGGGGGTACGTCCGGAGAGTCCGGACGAACAAAGACGGTTTGACGAGGCGCTCATACGCCGTCAGCAGCGGCTGACGCTGAGGGGATCCTGAAACGAGGGATGACTGCTCGTTTGATTCAACCGATATATGGCAACTGAGACAGGCAACGACCCAATCAGCCAGATTGCTCCGCTTCTGATTCTTACCCTGCTGTTCCTTCCGGCTGTTGCACTGCCGCAGCCGTCCCTCCCGCTGTTCGGGGCGGAACTCGACCATAATGCCGGTTTCAAACCATCCTCGGTCGAAGCTGTTTTCCTCCCGGGTACCCGGACCATCGGAATAGCGGCGGCAGATCCTGCATCGAGATCAATTCGCTTCTTCCGGATCGACCCCTCAGGCCGGTTCGTTCTTGAAACGACCCTCGCGACACCGTTCGGCGTTTACGACATGCAGTGGGGGCAAGGGACAGACGACCAGGCATTCCTCATCGACTCTTTTCAGGGGAGGTTCGCCGTCGCTTCACCGCCCGATGCGGAGGGAAAGCGGCCGATCGATCTTTTTCCGGTACCGTACGAACGATTCGTCACAGCGGATCTGAACAGCGACGGTGAAGTAGATCTCCTCTTGTTCGGCAAGCAGACGACCGGAATCGGCGTGCATCTCGGAGGTGAAGGAACCATACCGGCACTCTGGAAGACGATCGTTCCCGATATCTCCGTATCAGATATCGCAACAACAGATCTGAACGGCGACGGGATCATCGATCTCTTTGTGGTTGACTGGGTGTCAAACAGGGTTGTGTTGTATATCGGGATAGGGAGGGGGATCTTTTCCGAACAGATCGCTCACCAGCTGCCCGGAGAGCCGGACCGGATCGCATTTACAGAAGATCCGAACCGGGGAGAGAGTCACCTGGCCGTAACAATTCCCGAGCGTGAAGAGATTCACCTCTTTTCCGTCAATGCGCTGGGCGAAATCAGGCCCGTAGCGAAACTGCGGTCGGTCATGGGCACCCTTGGTACACGTTTTGCGGATGTGAACAACGACGGCAACCAGGACCTTATCGCCGCGGCACGTGACGAGTGTGTGGTGTTCGTTGCAGATTCCGCAGGTTCCGGATTTCAGCGGATCCCATATGGTGTTGAGGGAGACCTGGTCGACTGGGATCTTGCGGACTTTGACAGGAACGGACGACCCGATCTGCTTCTCGCTACAAACAATCCCTCAAAACTGATCGTTATTGCCAACGGGCTTGGCGGTCGATTGTCCTTCCCGTGGCCCGATCGCTATGTCACGCCGGCGTCCCCCGGTGCGCTCACGATCGGAGATTTCAACCGCGATAACCTCGCCGATGTTGCCATTGTAAGCCCGGGTTCCAGAGTCTGCTCCTTCTTCATGAATGCCGGTAGGGGAAGGTTCGACGGCCAGAGGGTTGTTTCGCTTGCGAACCAGCCGGACGCGATCCGAATGGTGAACAGGCAGGTTCCCGGCCCTCCGATATTCCTTATTTCACACTCTTCGTCTGATGAAGTGACAGTCCTGCGTCCATTCTCGCCGGGGAAAGCGATGCGCCAGTTCACCATTCCGACTGACCGCCATCCTTTTGTCATCGCTGCTGATGTTGTCGGTCAGCCCCGCACGCTCTCTTTCCTTACGAGAAACGGTGGGAGGAGCACCGGCGGGCAGACCGTTTCGCTCTTCGAACAACTATCAGACGACCAGTTCATAGAAACCACGATCCGACCATCGATCGGACGTCAGATCAGTGCGATCACGGCGGCCGATTTGACCGGCGACCGGATTCCTGACCTGGTGTTTTCGACCCCTGATCACGCGACACGAACAACCGGCCTGTTCATTGCACGGGGAATTGACCGCACGACGTTTCATCCGGCGGAGAGACTGTTTTCGCTTCCCGACAGTGATCACGTGCACCTGATGCTGCGGGTTTCGGATATCGACGGAGATAGTCAGCCCGACATCATTCTTGCGGTCGGCCCTCCTGAAAATGCTCTGGTTGTCCTGTATCCTGTAATCGGTGGATCGGCGGTTGATTCGGTTCTGCGGGTTCCGAACATCAGTCTGCTTGAGGAAGGGCATTTGACAATCGCGGATCTGGATATGGATGGCGATGTCGATTTCTGTGCTGTCGACGGGCTTGCGCGCTCGATTCTGATGATCCCGGGGGAACGAAAGCGCTCATTCGGCCCTGTCAGGTCAATTGCCGCATGGAGAGGCGTCACGGCGATCGGTGTTGGATCCTTCCGCTCGGCTGATGTTCGTGACCTGGTGATTGTCAACGGAACGGCGAAGGTGATTTCCTTTCTCTTCGATCCGTTCAGGCGTTGACCGATGAACTTGATCATGAATATTCTTATCCTTTGATATGGAGATGATACAAGAGCCGTTGCTTGACATTCGGCTGTCGGGGACCGGGCTTTCCAAGGTCTTCAACAGGAGGAGTATTTTTCGGGATATCACCTTTCAATTGAGCGCTGGACAGACACTCCTCATTACCGGGAGTAACGGCGCCGGCAAATCAACTCTCCTCAAGGTTATTGCCGGAATCCTGACACCGTCCTCCGGAACAGTTTCCATAATGGATGCAGATATCCCGCAAACTGTGTACCGGGCAATCGGCTTCGTGTCTCCCTACCTCAATCTGTACGATGAATTCTCCCCTCGTGAAAACCTGTTTTTCGCCATGTCGGCACGATCGCGGCAGGTTGCTCCCGATGCGGTTGACAGAATCCTCGACAGGGTCGGATTGGGCCGATTCAAGGATGTTCCGTCAAGAGTTTTTTCTTCCGGCATGAAGCAGCGATTGAAATACGCCTTCTCGCTGATCCATGAACCTCCGATTCTCCTCCTCGATGAACCGACATCGAATCTGGACGAAGAGGGAAAGGGGTTTGTCCGTGACCTGATGGCCCGGCAGGTAGCGAAGGGAATCCTCATCGTTGCCACGAACGAACAGACCGACGTCAGCCGGTACGACCACTCCATCAACCTGGATCGGGAAGGCTGATGCAATGATCGGTACGTTTCTAAATCCTGTTCTTGCCGTCCTTCGAAAGGACCTTCAGTCTGAGCTCCGGACACGGTACGCGATGAGCGCTCTCATCATGTTCATCGTATCCACTATCTCCATCATCGTTTTCGCAATCGGCGGAGGAACCTCTCGTTCTGACGTCCTTGCCGGGATGCTCTGGGTTGTTATCTTCTTTTCGTCGATGTCCGGACTCTCCCGCACCTTCGTGTCCGAGGAGGAGAGGGGAACGGCAATGACCCTCCAGTTACTGGTGCCTCCCTCGGTCGTTCTGTTCGGCAAGCTCTTGTTCAATGTCCTTCTTGTGATCGGCATGAATATCCTCGCGGTTGCACTGTACAGCTTTCTGATGACCGGATTCACCGTGACCAGTCCGGGTCTCTTCTCGCTTACGCTGATCCTCGGGAGTGGAGGCCTTGCCGCAAGTTCAACGATTATTGCTGCTATCATCGCGAAGGCAAATACAAAGGGACCGCTCTTCCCGGTTCTTGCCCTGCCGATCCTCCTTCCGCTCCTTGTCGTTGTTATCAACATGACCCGGCTGTCGATGGAGGGCGGGGATATATCGGAATCGGTTGGTGAATTTCAATTCCTTATTGCCTATATTATTGTGATTATAACAGCCTCAAACCTCTTGTTTGAGTATATCTGGAGAGATTAGTTGATACGTCTATTTCTTGGAATCTGGCTGGCAATTGTGACTCTCCTGGCGTTCGTCCTCCCTATGAGCGCGAATCCCAGCGCCTGGTATCATTTGCCCATCATCCCGGGCCTGGAGGACAAAGCCAGGATTCTGTTTTTTCATGTGCCGACCGCATGGCTGAGCACGGTGGGTTTCATTGCCAGCATGGTTTACGGCATCCGGTATCTTCGCAAGCGCGATCCCGAGGATGACATCAAGTCGGCGTCGGCAGCCGGTGTCGGCTTTCTGTTCTGTATCCTGGCGACTGTTACGGGAGCGATCTGGGCAAAATTCAGCTGGGGGACGTACTGGAACTGGGATCCGAGGCAGACCTCCATTTTCGTTCTCCTTTTGATCTATGGAGCATATTTCGCTCTGCGTTCCGCCATCGATGTGGAGGAGAAAAGGGCGACACTGTCAGCGGCCTACGCCATCATCGCGGCAGTTGTGATGCCCTTCTTTATGTTTGTCATGCCCAGAATTCTGGCCAGTCTTCACCCGCAGCCGGTGCTGAATGTACAGGGAAAAACTGAAATGAACGCGACGATGCTCGTCCTGCTGATCTCATCGTTCGCCGGTTTCACCGGCCTTGCTTCCTGGATGTGGAATCTTGAAGTCCGCATCCAGCGGATCGTCATGAACTCGCTATCTGGACTGAAGGGAGAGACCCGTGTTTGATTTCCTGAGCAGTAACCCGTTATATATTGTCCTTATCATCAGTCTCGTCGTCTGGGGCGGGATCTACATCTACATGGCACGTCTTCAGAGACGTGTCGAGACACTGGAAAAGCAAAACGATTCACAACGCTGACGGAGAAAAGCTATGAACATGAAAGCAATCCTGGGATCGATTATCATCGTGGTGTTTCTGATCTTCGGGTCCTATTCGTTCTTTGAGACGAATCTCGAGTATACCGATGTAAGCGGGGCGATGAGGTTGAACAAGAAGGTTCAGCTCAAGGGGGTCTGGAACAAGGAGAAGGAAGCATTCTTCGATCCGACGACAACCCAGTTCACATTTTTCCTGATCGATGACAACGGAGGTGAGTGCAAGGTCATCCTGGACGGCGCTGCGCCGAACAACTTTGAGCTTGCCACATCGGTCGTTGCCAAGGGAAACTACATGGAAACGGAAGGGTATTTCCATGCGACGGAGGTCCTGACCAAGTGCCCTTCCAAATATGAAGCCGATGCCGAGGAAGTCAACAAGAGTGTCTAATTCTCATCATACGTCAACTAAGAGGAATGTGAGGATACTGTTGTGATTGGAAGCCTGCTGATCAAGTTGTCATTTCTGGCGTGCGTTGCAGCGGTGTACTACTACTACCGGGCACACCGGAGTGGTGAGGTTCGCGTTGCAGGCACCGGAAGAATTCTCTATCACATCTCCATCGTAGCGGTGATGCTTGCATCAGCCGTGCACCTCACGAACATTCTGACACATGACTTCCGGTACTCGTACGTGTGGAGTTACAGTTCGGTCGAACTGCCGACATCCCTTCTCATTTCGACGTTCTATGCGGGACAGGAGGGGAGTTTCCTCCTCTGGACGCTCTTTACCGCGCTGACAGCAGTTTTCCTCATCCGCTACACCCGAAAGATGAATTATGAGCCGGAAGTGATGTTTGCGTTCGGACTGATCCAGTCATCACTTCTTCTCATGATGCTCGTGAAGAGCCCGTTTGCATTCATATGGGAATCATGGCCCGGTGAAGTGAACCCAGGAACGTTGCCGGGGAACGGGCGGGGACTGAATCCTCTTCTTCAGAACTACTGGATGGTGATCCATCCCCAGGTTCTGTTCAGCGGCTTCACAGCGATGGCGGTTCCCTATGCGTTTGCAGTTGCGGCCCTGATGAAACGAGACTATACAAACTGGATCCGGCCCGCAACACCATGGCTGGTCTATGGTGCCATGGTCCTCGGTGTCGGAATCATGATGGGTGGTTTCTGGGCATACGAGACGCTTGGCTGGGGCGGTTACTGGGGATGGGATCCGGTCGAGAATTCATCTCTCGTTCCGTGGCTCTTTTCGGTGGCGGCGATCCATACGATGCTCTCCCAGCGGAAGAGCGGTGCCTATCTGAAGACGAACCTCGCGCTTTCGATGCTCTGCTTCATCTTTGTCCTTTATTCCACCTTTCTCACACGCAGCGGTGTTCTTGGGGAGACCTCGGTTCATTCCTTTGTTGACCCGGGGATGTGGGCGTACTGGCTTCTGATAGGAATACTGACCGCTTTTACAGCTTTCGGCTTCGGCTTGCTGATTGCGCGCATGAAAGAGATGCCTGCCAGAGCGGTCAGACACGAGGTCGTATCCCGCGAGTTTGCGCTGTTTCTCGGATCTGCGGCTCTCGCGAGTGCTGCGATCTTCATCACGGTGGGAACATCCTCTCCGATCATTACCGGTATCCTGCAGGGAAAAATTACTGCCGTCGATATTTCGTATTACAGCACCACAACACTCCCTCTCGGCATCGCCATAGGCCTTCTCTCCGGAATCGGCCAGCTTCTCTGGTGGACACGGTCCGAAAAGGGCGAGGTTCTCAAGGCTATCCTGATCCCGGCGGCGCTCGCGCTTGTCGGCACTCTGTCGGTCCTTTTCATTGGACTGGAAGATATTCAGGTCGGTCTGTTCATCTTTGGGGCGCTCTTTTCGTTGTTTGCGAATCTGGAAGTGGGGAGAAGAATCGTCAAAGGCAACCCGAAATACGCAGGAGGGGCGATCACCCATGTGGGACTGGCTGTCATGTTCATCGGTTTTGTTACATCATCCGTGTATGACGACAAGGAAACCGTTTCTCTTCACCGCGGCCAGTCGATCGATGTGCTGGGATACCAGCTTACCTATACAGGGTTTTCGCCGATCGAAGGAGATAAATTCGCGTTTCACGTTCAGGTCCAGAAGGACGGACATACCGGCGTTGTTTCACCGATCATGTACCGGAGCTCTTTCACGCAGGGGCTTATGAGAAACCCCGACATCATGAATCTCGTCACCAAAGACTTCTACGTTGCGCCTCTCTCGCTCGAGCCGGGCGCCAAGAGCTCCGAAGAGCCGTTCCGACTTGCCAAAGGTGAGTCCAAAATCCTGGAGGGTGTCGGCGTTCGCTTCGTTGATTTCGAGTTTCCGGACATGGAGAAGGCCGCGATGCTGGAGGGGCGTGAAGTGCGGATCGGTGCCATCCTGGAGATAACTGACGACAGCGGTGCATCTGAGAGGGTGGTTTCTTCTCGGATTTTCCGTGGAGGAGAGGTCGTGGAAGAACCGGCTACGTACGGGAATCGCTATGCATTCAGGATGGTGGGCATGAGTCCTGATCGCGAGGACGCAAGGCGTTCAACGGTCGACCTTGTAGCCGAGCCGATCGGTTCGGACGCACAAGCCGCCTCACCATCGGAAGATATTCTTGTGGTCGAAGCGAGCGTGAAACCGTATATCAACCTGGTCTGGAACGGAGTTATTATCATGATTGTCGGATTTCTCGTCACGATCGTGAGGCGGTCAGGTGAGGCGAAGCTGAAAAACATCTGATCGGACAGGCCGGCTAGGGGAAGGCGAAGGGGACGCCATGGGTATGCACGAGCTCCCCGCCGTACCAGGCAACAACCCAGAGCAGCATAACCCCACATCCGTACAACAGCCAGAAGATCCCCCTTTTTCGTACAGGGAGAAGGCTCTTTCCGGCAACCCTCCAGAGCAAAACCACGGCATAGCATACGACCATCGCGAACGCTGTCTGTTTATGTGTTTCCAGAACGGATAACGGTACCCCCTCGAGTGCGAGTCCCGATTCCTCGAAGAGGCCTGATGCAACTGCGAAAAGCACTCCCGCGAAACCGGTGACCAGCATCCACCACCCGGTCCTGTTCAGTTCAACCCTGTTCAGGAGGACACCGGCCACATCGAAGAGGAAAGAGACTGTAAGCAGGGCTACAGGGAAATGGACTAAGAGCGGGTGAATGTTGGACATAGCCTTGGACTCTTCAACTAAATGATCGCACTCAAATCCTCTATCTGCACCGCCTTCGGGGAGAAGAACGGTTCCCCGTACCCGGTCCCGATCTGGTCGCCGTAGTACTTTCCCCGTGTTTCGATGAAATCCATGAAATCCGGACTGCTGAGAATTGTTTCCGATTCACCGCTCTCCGGATCATGAAACTGAGATCGGAAAGCCTTGACAGCCTCCATCCTCCGCGGCCACTCCTTCGTGACATCGATGACGAATGACGGCTGGAACTCTTCCCACTGCATGAAATGATAGTGTCGTAACGGTCTGAACGGTTCCTGGGGAACACCTTCCACGAGTGTCTCGATTTTCTCCAACCCGGCATAGAACAGAGCTTCCCTGACCAGCACGTGTGCATGTTCATGGTCCGGGTGCCTGTCTTTCCAGTAGGGAAACAGGAGGATCTCCGGACGGCATGCGCGGATCAGCGTGATCACCTTGAGGATGTTCTCACGGGTGACGGCGATATTGCCATCAGGTATCCGGAGATTTTCCCGCATTGAGACACCGAGGACCTTGGCGGCAGCGGCAGCCTCCTCCAGCCGGAGAACCCGATTCCCCCTGGTTCCAAGCTCTCCCTGGGTGAGATCGGCAATACCGATACTCTTCCCCCGGGCAATATGCTTCAGCAATGCTCCGGAACAGGTCAGTTCGATGTCATCAGGATGGGCACCAATGGCAAGGAGATCCAGCTTCATGATTTTCCCTGTGAGTATACGAAAGATGTGAATATACCGAGTTCGACCATCGAACGCAAAAAGGAACTTGATGAACACCTCTGTTGCAACAAATGTTCACTATACCTTGGATTTTCCTATATTACCCAAAGGTCTTTCCTTACTCGCGATGAACACCGGAGTTCTGTGTGGCAAATGAACAAGAGTCATGGACTGTATCAGAAATCACCCGTCAGATCAAGGCGAACCTTGAAACAGAATTCCGTTCCGTTGCGATCACCGGCGAAATCTCCAACCTTCACAAACATTCATCAGGGCATCTCTATTTCACTCTGAAGGATGACCGTTCACAGATCAGCGCCGTCCTCTGGAGGAGCAGAGCGAGGACAGTCCGCTTCCAGCCGGAGGAGGGGAACCAGGTTCTCGTGACGGGAAGAATCACTCTGTATGAGCCGCGGGGACAGTATCAGGTGGAGATTTCTTCCATCAGGCCTGTCGGTGTCGGTGAACTGGCCCGGTTGTTCGAGAAGGTAAAGGCCAAACTCGCGGAAGAGGGCCTTTTTGAACCGGAGAGAAAGAAACCGCTTCCGCTCTTTCCGGAATCCATCGGGATTGTCACTTCCCCGACTGGTGCGGCGTTGCAGGACATGGTATCGATTATCAATCGCCGGTTCCCCGGAGTCCGACTGATCCTGAGTCCGGTTGCGGTGCAGGGACCTTCAGCCGCCGCCGAGATTTCCGAGGCAATACGTGATTTCAACCGCCTGCAGAATGTCGATGTCATGATCATTGGAAGGGGGGGCGGATCCCTCGAAGATCTCTGGCCTTTCAACGAGGAAGGTGTTGCCCGTGCGATTGCGGCCTCATCGATCCCCGTCATCTCTGCGGTCGGGCATGAGGTGGACTTTTCGATTGCCGATTTCGTCGCCGATGCAAGGGCCGCAACCCCGACCGCTGCGGCCCAGATGGTTGTCCAGGACCGAAAGGCGATCCTTGAAAATCTTCAAAGAAAATGGTACCTTTTACATGAAATGACAGAGAAGATGCTCGACCGGTACCGGGATTCCATCCGAAGTCTCACTCGCAGCTATGCCTTTTCTTCCCCCCTTGACCTGATGAAACAATTCAACCAGCGCGTCGATGAAGTGAGGAAAACGCTTGATTTGACGATGGATCACCGGATATCACTCACCCGTTCTCGGTGTGACTCACTGAGCAAACGGAGCCGCTCCCTCAATCCGGACCTCGTCCTGAAACGGGGCTATGCGATCGCCCGGAAAGGAGAGAGGATCATCAGCGACGGCAGACTCCTATCGCCCGGCGATACCTTGGACGTCCGTTTTCATACCGGTCGCGTTCGTTCTACCGTCACGGAGAAATTGTGACCCCGCGGAAAGCCGGCAGAGCAGTCCAGTCTCCGACGTTCGAAGACAATCTAAGGCGTCTGGAGGATATTGTCGAGAAACTCGAACAGGGGTCCGTGCCACTCGACGAATCCATCAAAATGTATGAAGAGGGTATCGCTCTTTCACGAAAGTGCATGGAAAAGCTGAACGAGGCGGAAAAGAAGTTGGAAATCCTTCGAAAGAACGGATCCGGCGCCGAGTGGCAGGAAGAGTAATCTGACCGATTGAGGTCCCATCACGAAAGGCCTATGGACAAGAAACGATTTCCAGTTCTCGATACGATCAATACACCTCCCGATATCCGGAAATTATCCGTTCCGGAACTGAAGTCCCTCTGCAACGATGTGCGGGAGTTCCTTATCGAAGTTGTGTCTCAGACCGGGGGACACCTCGGCGCAGGGCTCGGATCGGTTGAGCTTGCCGTTGCCTGTCATTACGTTTTCAATACTCCGGCCGACAAGCTTGTGTGGGATGTCGGCCACCAGGCGTATCCTCACAAGATCCTCACGGGCAGAAAAGAGAGGCTTTCATCAATCCGGCAGTATGGGGGACTGAGCGGGTTCCTCAAGAGATCGGAAAGCGAGTACGACACCTTCGGGGCAGGGCATGCCAGTACGGCGATCTCAGCGGCACTTGGGATGGTTGCGGCGCGCGAGCTTAAGGGGGAGGACTACAAGGTAGTCGCTCTGGTCGGAGACGGTGCGATGACCGGAGGAATGGCCTACGAAGGAATGAACAACGCCGGCCTCCTGAAGAAAAACATGATCGTCATCCTGAACGACAACAACATGTCGATCGCGCCGAACGTCTGGGCAATCTCAAACTATTTCACGACACTGATCTCGAATCCGTCCTACAACCGGTTCAAGTCCCATGTGTATCAGCTCACGGAAAAACTCGATACCCTAGGGGACAGGATACGAGGTGTCGCTGCCCGCGTGGAAGAAGGAATAAAGGTCATCATCACACCCGGAATGCTCTTTGAAGCGCTTGGGTTCCGGTACTTCGGACCGATCAACGGCCACAATGTCACCAAGCTGGTTCACCTTCTCAAGGATGTGAAGGAATATCCCGGACCAATCCTGGTTCATGTGATTACACAGAAGGGGAAGGGATACGAACCTGCAGAGCGGCACGTGCAGAGATTGCACGGCGTGACACCGTTCGACAAAATTACCGGCGAGGCGGTTAAGAAAGCGAAAGGCCCCCCGTCATACACAGCGGTATTCGGGAAGGCGCTGGTGGATCTCGCCGGAAAGGACGATACCGTGGTGGGAATTACGGCCGCAATGCCTGACGGAACCGGGCTTGATCAGCTGCAGAAGCAGATGCCGGACCGTTTCTATGATGTCGGCATTGCGGAACAGCACGGTGTGACCTTTGCGGCAGGCCTTGCCACGCAGGGGTGCAAACCTGTGGTTGCGATCTATTCGACATTTCTCCAACGCGCATTCGATCAGATTATCCACGATGTCGCTCTCCAGCATCTTCACGTTACCTTTGTACTCGACCGCGCAGGCCTTGTCGGTGCCGATGGACCGACGCACCATGGGGCGTTCGACCTTAGCTACCTCCGCCTGATACCGGACATGGTCATCATGTCTCCTGCAGACGAGGGTGAACTCCGTGACATGCTCGCAACAGCGCTTGCCCATTCCGGTGGCCCCGTCGCCCTCCGTTACCCCCGGGGGAACGCCACAGGAATGGAATTGCGGGATGACTTCCGGAAACTGCCGATCGGAAAGGGCGTTGTTGTCAGGAAAGGTTCTGACGTTGCTGTCCTTGCGGTCGGGATCATGGTTCAAAAAGCTGCCGCCGCGGCTGAACGACTCGAGGCGGAGGGAGTCAGCGCAGAAGTCATCAATATGAGATTTGTCAAACCAATCGATGGCGGGCTCCTTGACAGCGTGGCGGCTCGTTTCCGCCAGGTGATCACGATCGAAGATAACTCGGTCATTGGCGGCTTCGGCAGTGCCGTTCGGGAATACTATGCGGATCGCCCCGATGGTCCTTCAGTCGCAAACCTTGGTCTCCCCGATCGTTTCGTTGATCATGGCACACCGGATGAACTCTACCGGGACCTGGGGCTGGATATCGACGGAATCTGCCGCTTTATCGCTTCCAGGCTGCCGGCAAAAAGAAAAGGGAGCGGCAGGAAAACCCAGGCGATCACTCTCTAGAAAGCACTCCCATGGCGACAGTCAGAATCGGAATGGTCGGTCTCGGATGGGTTGCTCAGGTGATTCACCTGCCGATCCTGTCGAAAATGGCCGATGCAACAGTGGTCGCAGTCTGCGACAAGGCAAAAGACCGCGCCCGCCTGGTATCCGAGAAGTACGGGATCGGCCGTTTTCATGCAGAGATCGACGATCTCCTTGCCGGGGATGATATTGACGCAGTGATACTCTGCACCCCGACTGACCAGCACAAAGAGGGGGTGCTGAAGAGCCTTGCCGCCGGGAAGCATGTCCTCGTGGAGAAACCGATTGCTCCCACATACAGGGATGCCGTCGAAATCGAAGAGGCAGCACGAGCGAGCAAACGGCACCTGATGGTCGGCATGAACCAGCGCTTCCGGCCGGACGCCATGATTCTCAAGAGTTTCATCGAGGGGAAGGAACTCGGGGAGATCTTCTACGCACGGATCGGATGGCTCAGAAAGCGAAACACGGATGCCCGATGGTTGACGCAGAAGGACAAATCAGGGGGAGGTGTGCTGCTTGACCTCGGGATCGCCATCGTGGACCTCGGTTTCTGGATGATGGGATTCCCGAAGGCGGTCAGGATCAAAGCGAGTCATTTCCACCATTCCACCAAAGAAGTCGAAGATACCTCACTGCTCTCAATCACGACCGAAACCGGTTCCGTTATCAGTGTCGATGTCAGCTGGTCGATGTGCATGAAGGAAGACGTGTACTCGTGCCATATTTTCGGAACCGAAGGTACGGCAACCCTGAGTCCGCTCAGCATCGTCAAATCTCTGCATGGAAGCCTCGTGAATGTCGCACCGACGAAGACCGATCCGCCCGAACGGCTCTTCCGCAGATCATATGAGAACGAGATACGGCACTTTCTTGCAGCGGTGCGCGGCGTCCATCCGGTGATCTCCACGGTAGCCGAAGCGAGACAGAGGATGATGATCATGGAAGCTGCATACAAATCTGCCCGCCTCGGCAAGGAGATTCTTCTCCAGCCATGAGAAAAACGATCCTGGTCGTCGACGACGAACCGGATATCGTCGACCTGATTTCGTACAACCTCAAGAAAGAAGGATACAACGTCATCACCGCCTGCGACGGGCGATCAGCGATCGAGCAGGCAGCGTCCGGCCCCGACCTCGTAATCCTCGATGTTATGATGCCGGAGTTCGACGGATTTGAGGTCTGCCGGCGGCTGAAGTCAAACGAGACCTCCCGTACTATTCCCGTTATCTTTCTGACAGCACGTTCCGGAGAATTCGAAGAGATC
>JAOUDE010000244.1 GCA_029859455.1 Ignavibacteria bacterium
ACAGATTTCGATGTATCGATCGAGACCGGAATCGAGGTCCTTGCGGTGATCGCCCGAATGACCGGAACCGTTCGCCGCGCCTCCTCCTCAGCCGGAACAGGATCCGCACCCTCTCCGTATGCGCTTCCCCGAGGACGGGTGGATTCCCCGCCTATATCGATGAAGTCGGCCCCCTCTGCCTCCATCCTCAGTGCGTGCTCGAGCGCCCTGTCCGGATCGAGGTACCGTCCGCCGTCAGAGAACGAGTCCGGCGTCACATTCAGTACCCCCATAATATGCGTTCGGGCAGCGAGATCGTAATCCCTCTGCCCGAGACGGAACACCAGTGAACGGGGCTGCCGTTCTGTCGATGGAGGGATCGTATTGATTCGTGTTCGGTTCACGTTGCCCTTCATCCATTGCTGAAATGGTACAGAGAACCGCAACAGAAGAACCCTAGACTGTTTCGCCCTTTTCTGTAGCAGGTTTCATCTTTGACTTCTGAAGGCGGCGACGGGCTTTGACCCGCTCGATACTCTTCTTGTGTTTCTTTCGTGCGTTGCGTCGCTTCTTATTCATTCCACCTCCATCATGACACATACCCGTCATTGCGGGCTACTTTATCGACTTCCGCGGCGTTCTCCAGTCGGGGGAGAAAATCTTTCAGATACGCCCTCAACAATTCAAGCCTCTCGTTTTCCGAGTCAACCTCCAGCAAATGCTGACGTGTCGCCAGGTCAAGTCCCACCTTTTGTGCGATCCGGTAGGAATGGACCTGGTCCGCCTCTTCTTCATCGATGACGAACCGTCCGTCTTTGTAGACCACCCGGACAAGTTTGTTGTACAGGGCGAGCGTTTCGCTCAGGAGAGCCCTGTCCCGCTCCTCCTGTGACGGCTCGCGGAACACAACGGTTCCGACATAGTACGGAGCCCGGTCCTTGTGGAACTCGAGCAGATCATAGCGTCTGATCCCATCCACGATGACGTCAAACGAGCCGTCTTCAAACCGCCGAACAACATCGCGGACCCGGGCCGTGCATCCAACTTCAGACAGGTTGCCGTTCTCGGTCAGATTGACCCCGAACTCCGCGCCCGTCTGCGATGACTGGCCGACCAGGAGCTTGTACCGTTCTTCGAAGATATGCAGCGGAAGAGCTGAGCCCGGAAACAGAACCACGCCGAGCGGGAATAACGGCAGCATCGTGGAACTCATCAACAATCACCCTCCTCTGACCGATAATAGGAATTTTCGATCTGAAGAGCAAGATGAGTCCCGGTTCCCGGCTTACTTCGCGTACTTCTTGTACCGGGCGTTGACTCTCCCCCAATGCAGATGAGAGATGAAGTTATCGATGTATGTTGCCCGGCCGGGCCCATCCTTGTGGTAGTACGCGTGCTCGAACACATCAACCGGGATCAGAGGAATTCCTCCCCACAACGCTCCATAATGATGTTCATCGACCAGGAGATTCAGCAGGCGGCCGGAATAAAGCATATCGAACGTCAGCACGCCCCACCCGCTCAGCTTGGCTGATACCGCAGCGGCCTTGAAATCCGCTTTCCATGCATCAACAGAGCCGAATTCCTTTTCTATGGCTGCCTTGATTTCGGGTCCCTTGCTGATGTCGCCGTCACCGCCCATCACATCCCAGTAGATATCATGAAGCAAAGCCCCGGCATGATTCCACGTTGTCCTTCGCTTCAGTTCACCGATCTGGCTGTAGTTGCCGTTCGCCTTGGAACGATCCGCAGTGCCGAGTTCCGACTCGATCGTGTTCAGGGCGGCTACATAGCCTTTGTGGTGCTTGTTGTAGTGCCAGTCGCTCGTTTCGGCGTCGATCACAGGTGACAGGAGCTTCTTCGCTTCTTCGTCAGAATAGGGACGAGGATTGAATTTCCATTCGTAAGCCATACGTTCTGTTTCCTCCTTCTGTGTAAATGTTTGCGTTGTCGATTCGCCGAACGGAAGTCCGGGAATCAGAGCCGCCGCTCCGGTCGCGGCGGCGGCTTTCTTCATGAATATGCGTCGTTTCATCTGTCAGAACCCTTTCAGAGTTCCGGCTTTCTTGTAGAGCCATGCTGTGACAGCCCACCCCAGGATAATGACTCCGAACAGATAGAACATGCTGCTCGCCCCGGGTACAACCGTATGGGCGTTGATCATGGTGTAAATCAACGGAACGGAAAGATACGTGTTGTGCCGGGAACGTTGCCCCGCCTTTGCCGCGAGGCCGGCATCCGGTGTTTCTCCATCCCTCACGGCCGCAACGATCTTCTTCTGTGCCGGCCAGATGATCATCCAGACATTCGCGGCCATGATGGTGCCGAACATCGCTCCGATGTGAATATTCACAGCCCTGTAGGAGAAACCTCCCCATTCGACCATGAGGAAGTACATTGCCGCAATCAGAACGAAACCGATCACTGCAAAGATCATTCCGTTCTTACCGGCAACTTTGGCAAGAACATCGTAGAGCTTGAACACCAGAAAGGTCAGGACAACCATCACGATCGCAGCCGTCGTCCATCCCCCCTGTTCGAACATCAGGCCTCCATGGTAGAAAACGAGCATCAACAGGAGAAGACCGGTAATCCATGTCCAGGCCGCACCCCATCGGAACCAGTACAGCGCACGGGGAAGCATTTGCGGCACGAGTTTCTTCTTCGTCTCACCATCCAGCAATGTTCCGATCTGCGCATTCACGAAGTTGAAGAAATACAGGTGTCCGATCCAGAGGATTCCTGCGATAATGTGGGCCCATCTCAGAAAAACACTGAGGGCATCCATGAAGACTCCTTTCAATGATGGATGATGGTTGACGCGGATGCCGTACACACAACGCCGGCATGAACGATGCAGATATTGGAAGGTCCCGGATGCAGACCGGGACCCGTTGTTGCACCACGTTACACTCCGAAGGAGCTTCCGCAGCCGCAGGTCTTTGACGCCTGTGGGTTGTTGAACACGAATCCCTTCCCGTTCAAACCGTCGCTGAAGTCCAGGACTGTGCCTGACAGAAAGAACAGACTCTTCGGGTCGATGAACACACGGATGTTGTGCAATTCGAGGATATGATCCTTCTCTCCCGGTTGTTCGTCAAAAGCGAGAACGTACGTCATCCCGGAGCATCCGCCGCCCTTGACGCCGAGGCGGAGTCCGTGGGAGTCAGGGATCTTGTTCTCTGACCTCAGTTTTCTCACCTGCTCGGCTGCCTTCGCAGTCATGGTAATTTCTTCGGTCACCGCCGGTTTGTTGATTGTCTCGGTACTCATTCTGTTCTCCTTCGGTTTACATTCCCAGTTCGAGGCGTGCCGCCTCAGACATCATCGTTTGACTCCAGGGTGGATCCCAGACGACCTCGGCCCTGGCAGCCGTGACTCCCTGCACCGCGGCAACCTTTGCTTCCACTTCACGTGGAAGAGTCTGTGCCGCCGGGCAATTAGGTGTTGTCAGCGTCATGATCACCAGAACACCCCCGTCCGCCGCAACCTTCACATCGTAGATCAGGCCAAGTTCATAAATATTGACCGGAATCTCAGGGTCATAGCAGGTTCTGATCGCATCGATCGCCTGATGGTACAGGAGACCCTGCTCGACAGTGGTCAGCTCCTTCACTGCCGGTTGATGTTCTTCGGTTTTCTTCTGTTCAGCCATTTTTCATTCCGTTGTGATCGGTTCTTTTCTGTGTTCGAGCGCTCCCTTGAGTGTGTGCCATGGAAGGCTCGCGCACTTAACCCGGGCGGGAAATTCCGAGACGCCCGAAAATACCGCCAGCTTTCCAAGGGTCTCAGCCGCCTCTGCCGGATCGGTCTTACCTCGTACAAGATTGTGGAAGGAGTCAAAAATTGCTTCAACCTCTTCGCGGGTCTTCCCCCTGACATACTGGGTCATCACCGAGGCGGATGATTTCGAAATTGCACAACCGGCTCCCTCGAAGTGAACCTCGCTGACCACGTCGCCATCCATTCTTACATAGACAGTATAGTGATCACCGCAGAGCGGATTGTAGCCTTCCATCGTCAGATCGGCATCCTCCATCGGTCCGAAATTACGGGGACTCTTGTTGTGATCAAGGATCACTTCCTGGTAGAGATCATGCAGTTCCGACATCAGCCAAGAACCTCCTGAACTTTTCTCAGACCCTTCACGAGAAGATTCACCTCATCCTTCGTGTTATAGAATGCAAATGAGGCCCGTGCGGTCGCAGGAATTCCGAATCGCTGCATCACCGGCTGGGCACAGTGATGTCCGGTCCTGATCGCGATACCTTCATGATCGAGAATCGTCCCGATATCATGAGGGTGGATACCTTCCATAATGAACGAGAGAACCGCTGCCTTTTCCTTTGCTGTGCCGATGATTCTGATGCCGGGAAGAGACAGAAGCCGGTCGGTCGCGTAAGTCAACAGATCATGCTCATAGTCGAACACGGCATTGCGGTCCAGTCTTCCGAGATAGTCGATCGCCGCGCCGAAGCCGATTCCGCCGCCGATATTCGGCGTCCCCGCTTCGAACTTATACGGAAGATCATTATATGTCGTT
>JAOUDE010000245.1 GCA_029859455.1 Ignavibacteria bacterium
TCTGTTTCAGGAAAAGAACTAAGAAACACCGGCACAAGGCGGGCCCCCGGGGGCCCGTTCCGCCTGCAATTTGAGGAAAGCCCCGGACATCTCAGACAGCGGAGCACCGGTTCAGAGGAGGTTTTTCAGCCTTGAGTAACCGGACCTGCTCACATGAAGTCGGGTCCCATCGGTGAGAATCGCAACCCGGCTGTCTTTGGCATACAGCTCCACCTTCGCGAGCCGGTCGATATTCAGAATGAACGACCGGTGAATCCTGACAAAGCGTTTCGGATCCAGCTGTTCCTCAAGTGCGGTCAGGGTTGTCTGCTTCAGTATCTCCCTTCCCTCCGTCTTCAGACACGCGTAGTCATCTCTCGCCTCGATAAAGTCGATGGTCCCTACCTGTACTACATGGACGTTCGACCCGTCTCTGACCAGGATTCTCTCCACGAAACCCTGAACACCGGCAGATGATGACAACAGTCCCGTTACCCCCGGCTGTTCCTCGTGAACCGGGAGTCCTTCTACATTGCGAAGCGCTTCATCGAGCCGCTGCTGACTGAATGGCTTCAGGAGATAGTCGACTGCGTGAACCTCGAACGCCTTTAGCGCATACTCGTCATATGCTGTCGTGAATATTACGACGGGTCTTCGTTCAAGCAGCTCGAGCACTTCGAAACCATTCAGCTTTGGCATCTGGATATCCAGAAAGACCAGGTCAGGGCTCAACTCGGTTATCGCTTTGACCGCTTCAAATCCATTCGTACACTCACGGATGATCTCAATCTCATCGTGGCTGCTCAGGTATTCGCGGAGAACCTGACGGGCAAGATCTTCATCATCGACGAGAATGGTCTTCAGAACCAGGCGACCTGTGGTTCCCGGTTTCGGCAAGCCGCCACCTGTCAGCGCGAAGACCTCGACCGGACGTTTCACATTCTTGAGGACCATCGGACCAAGGGAAAACGGATCAAAGCCGGGCTGGTTCTTGATCTCATCAAACACCTTATCCGAGACGTAGACAGCTCCGGGTATTGCCAGAGACTGGATCCGTGATGCAACATTGACAGCATCACCAAACACCGAGTTCGCATCATACACAATATCACCCACATGGATCCCGATCCTGAGTGAGGCCGAAGGGGTCTCGTTGATCCTCTGCTGAATCTTCTGCGCACAGGAGGTCGCCTGAATTGCACTTGGGAAGACGCTCAGGATCCCGTCTCCGTAGAATTGAACAAGCTCTCCTCCCATTTCACGTACAAGGGTGCCGACTACCTCCTCACACCGGTCACGGACTTCTTTTGCACGACTCTCATCCTCCTGCATGATCGAGGTATACCCGACAATGTCGCTGAACATCACAGCCATCAAACGGCGATTCGTCACTGGAGAGTCCTTTCCATTCCTGTCTCCGGGTCGGTCACCATGGGAAGAATCACCTCGGCAACGAAGCTGTCCCCCGACCGGCCGGTGACAAGTCTGCCCTCTGCTCCATGGAGAGCGCGGACGCGTCGCGAGACATTGTCGATCCCCACTCCTCCCTTCCGCGGAGGGTGATAGTCCGGGTCAACTGGATTCTCAACCCGAATGGCAAGTTTCCGGTCATACTGTTCCACGCTCAGCCTGATCGTCCCCCCTTCCGGGAGCGGAGCAATTCCGTGATTGATTGCGTTTTCGACAAGCGGCTGAAGGATCAGAGGAGGGACCAGGACTTCCTGCAGGGCCTCGGGTACCTCTTTCCTGAATACGAGCCTTCGGGCAAATCGAGTCTTCTCTATCGCCAGATAGTCCTCCACGAGGCCGATTTCACTGCCGAGGCTGATGCGGTCGGCCGCTCCAAATCGAAGGGTTTTCCTGAGAAACTCCGCGAGGCGGATCGACATCTCACGTGCTGACCGCGGATCGGCTGCAGTCAATGCACTGATGGAATTGAGACTGTTGAACAGAAAATGAGGATGGATCTGTGCACGCAGAGCACGGAGCTCCGCCTCGCGCGCAAGGACACTCTGCTCCAGAGCCTGTTTCTCCCTGGACCGTGATTCTTCAACGGCGATCATGAGATAATGCATGAAGACGGTGAGAAGGAACAGCAGAATACCGTTCAGAAAGAAAATATGGATAACATTTTCGTTTTGCCCGGTCAGCTCCGGAAATCCGACAGACTGACCAAGGATGAAGGACCAGCCACGTGTCGCGCCGATCCAGAGGGCGCTTGAAAGAAGTGAGGCCACAATGTAGATCAGGAACAGTCTTGCATAGCCGGTTGTCCGGAGCGAAAAGGCACGACAGAGATAGAAGGAGGTAAGGCAGATGAACGCGTACACAAGGCACATCGGAATGGTGAGAAGAACTGCTTCTCCCCAGTTGAGAGTCCCCGATTTCACCGTCAGCCCTGCGAGGATGCCGGCGATGACCATCCATGCACCAAGATACAGGAAGAGGCGTTCCCTTTGAAACAGGATCGGGTGCATCAGCTAGCGTCCGATCTCCAACCCGCCCATAACGACGAATCCCTTGATAATAAGATGCTTTGTCGGTCCTTTTGTGCCGGGATTTGTTTTGTCCTCGCATCCCCCCATCAACGGCATACTCTCGATCGATACCGCCCAATCGTCCGGAACCCTGATATCGATGCCACCCCAGAAGGTAAACACATCGATGATCGCTTCGTCACCCTTTATTGATGCGCCCCTCAGGTCCAGCTCGCATCCTCCGAGAATCGCTGTGATCTCACCCCCGGTGAACTCCTGCGAAGAATTCTTGCGTTCAATACCACCGAGCATAGCGAAAACATTCACCTGAGAGTCTCCTCCCTCCCCGGAGGATGTTGACCCTCCGGACCCTGTCCGCTTTCCAAACGCCCGCCGCACAAGGACGAGCCCGATCAGGACAAGCAGAACGGGCCAGTACTCCCATATGCTGAATGCAATCACATCAAGTTTCTGAAGCAGAAGAAGAACACCGACCAGCACAAACAGACCACCGGAGAATGTTCCTCTGCCACCCTGGCCTCCGAACTTGCTCATGCCATAGATAATCAGGAGGACCGGCCAGTAGCGGAGGTAGTCCCCCGCGTTGACAAAACCGAGGTGATCAAGCAGGAACAGGACACCCACAGCGATAATGAGCAGGCCGATAACCAGTTGTGGCGTGGTGCCATGAGAACTTCTGTTTCGCATCATATGGTCCTTTCGAGTTCCAGTCCTTTTTCGGTCATGCCTGTTCGGCGGTCCGGGGTCCAGGGCGAACAGCTTCCCTTACGACCTTGAGAATGCCCCCCAGTCCTGCTGTGACGGCAACCGCACACACCAGGTACCCCAGGAACGGGATGAAGCTCAGAAGCTGAATTCCAATGATCCCCAGCGCAACAAGCCCGAAGAGAGCTGCTCCCTGCAGGTCTGTTTTCCTCAGAATCAACTGGCCTGCTGCCACTCCTGCGACTACCTGAGCAACATAGAGAAGGAAGAAGAAGAACGCAAGGAGCGTGAGTCCGAGCGGAACCCCGATGATCGTCACAAGAAGGAATCCCGCAACAACCGGAAACACAACCACGGTAAGAAGTCCCCACCCCATGGCATGCCATGGGCGACCGGTGACGGCCAATCCCATCCGGTTGGTGGCTTCCGGAAACAGCACTGAGATGATCAGCCCGAGAAGAAGCAATGCCAGTGCCCAGTGAACCTTCATCAGAATATGGAAAGGCGAGAACCCTGCAGCATCGTCCTCTTCAGATTCTTCGGACTGCCATTTCACTGAGCCGCCAACAACACCTTCGTGGATACTAACCTGTTCCTGATCGTCAACGAGGAGCACAACATCTCCCTCTATCCTTGAACCGGAAAGCAGGCTGAGGCTCCCTCCGCCAAAATCAAGGTCGCCCCCAATCGAACCGGTCACCCTCATCTCTCCTGCACCGACTCTCGCGTTTCGACCGATCGAACCCTCAATCGTAACAAGCCCCCCGGCAGCAAGTATATTGCCGCCGACACTCCCTCCTTCTCCGACCGTTATGCTTCCGCCTGTCACCGTCGCATCTCCTCTCACATCACCGTTGATGGTCAGAGTTCCTCCGGCCATCCGGATATCATCGGATACGGTTCCTGAGATTATCAGCTCCCCCCCTGCAGCCAGAAGGTCGCCATTGATGATTCCCTTCACCAGTATTCTTCCCCCCGCAGCATACACATCCCCGTTCACGGTCCCCTGGATCGAAACCGTTTCTCCGGCAGCAAAGAGCCACCCTTCGTGCACTTCATCCTGTTCTACGATCACCAGTTCACCCTTCCTCACCTCGGGATCGCTGTTGGCTCCAGACATTGGCGGACTGACGAAAAAGAGTGTACATATGAGGGAAAGAAGAAAACGAGGTGATGACATGATGTACCCTTCCTTGGTGTTTGAGTCTGCACCAACATATGACAATCTCCCGGGGATCACATGCATTATTCGGCGAATGGCGGCAGCCAACCGGTCAGTGGAGAAGATATGCCAGCAAAGGACATTGATACCTTTTTTTTATTAT
>JAOUDE010000246.1 GCA_029859455.1 Ignavibacteria bacterium
ACACAGAACCATCAAATTCACCAAATGATCAATTGACTAAATGACAAAATCCCAATGTTCCAATGGTGCAATCTTCCGATGGTGCAATGGGTTCGATGTTCCAATTTCCTTTTCTTATCATTTTTCGCAACTCCTGCAGAAACAGATAACTCCCGCTGACTTCTCCCTTAAAGGTCGATCGGCATAACTGCATATAGAGCAAGCAGTTGGGGGATTGGACCGTAATGGCACCGGAGTTGCAACCAGAACGACTAGACCGCAGTTTCCATTTCTCAGTCAGGAGATCGGGATGAATATCGCGCATTTGTCGCTCTGGATCATTGGAACATGGGTAGGAGGATTGCTCCTCCTGTTTATCGTCGGCAAGGTTCTTTCTGCTCTGACGCTCAGGTCGGTAAACAGGGGATCGGGCGATCAAACAGTCGGAGAAACGGAGCGAGCCCTCAAACGAATCTACCGGGCAGTGATCCATCTCGCCGCCGGGTACTACTACATATCCCTTCCTGTCATCGCTCTGATCATCATCGCACTCATTGTCGCGCTCTTTTACGGGTTCTATGAGGCGGGGCGGATCAACATCAAGATTGCGCTGATGGTTCTGGCCGGTGGCGGGCTCACGCTCTACAAGATGATCACATCATTTCTCCTGGAGATCCCCGATCAGGAACCGGGGAGGGAATTGAAACAGGAGGAGGCGCCGGGACTCTGGGAGCTCACACGTGAAGTCGCGGCTGATGTCGACACCCGCCCGATCGATGAGATCAGAATCACACCCGGGACCGAAGTGGCTGTTTACGAGCGGGGGACAAAGGGGGAGAAGAAGGATGACAGCGCCAAACGGGTCCTGCTGCTCGGACTCGGCATCCTTTACGGCTTCCGTGAGCCAGGCTTCCGAGCTGTCCTCGCTCACGAGTACGGCCATTTTACACACCGGGATACCGCAGGAGGGGACGTCGCCCTCACTGTTCAGCGCGAAATGTTCAAGTACTTCATTGGATTGTACCAGGCAGGACAGGCGGTCTTCTGGAACCTTGCGTTCCAGTTCCTCAGGCTCTACAGTCTGCTCTTCAGACGGATCAGCCATGGAGCGACCCGGCTTCAGGAGATTATGGCAGACCGTGTGGCGGCCCGGCTCTACGGAGCTCCCGCGTTCGAGAGCGGTCTGACGCATGTCATACAACGAAGCATCGAATTCGGCATCGGTGTCAAAACAGAGCTGGCGCGGGCCGCCAGCGAAAAACGGCAGGTCAACAATCTTTACGCACTTCTACCAGTCTCCAGGGACGATATCAGGCCTGTCATGCTCCAGGCAATCAACGCCGAAACCACGGCGGATGATACGCATCCTGCACCCCTTGACAGGTTCCGGTTTATTGCGCCGTACCAGACCGCTCAGAAACAGGTGGGGGACAGGCTGATCCTTGATTTGTTTGTCGACAGGGAAGCAATTACGGCTGAAATGACGGCAGCGATAGAGGAGGCGGCTCGTGAGCCGAGGATCAGGCCTTCCCGGCGGGAGGATGATGAAAATCCGAAGTGGACGATGTGAAAGGGAGGGATGAACCACTGCACCATTGCGTGATCGAATCATTGAAATCATTTTGTGATTTGATCATTTGGTGTTGAAACACAGAACCATCAAATTCACCAAATGATCAATTGACCAAATGACAAAATCCCAATGTTCCGATGGTGCAATGATCCAATGGTGCAATGATCCGATGGTGCAATGCTCCACTGATGCAATGATGCAATGTTCCCCTTGCTTTTCTCCACGCATTTTCCCTCATTCATTTCCAACCCTGAACGACTGATCCTCCAAAAGCACAGGACGCCGTCGTTGACGCTATACCTTACCAGAGCTGTTTCTTCTACCCTGTTGTTTCGCCCGCCTCTCCCGGCGGAATCACATTTCTTCTCACATCCTGAGGATCTTCCATGAAGAACCCGAAATTCTGGCTTGCCGTTCTTGCAGCAGGTGTTGTTGCCAATATCCTCGACTTCCTGCTCTGGCCGAACTTCCTCATGCCGATGATGGCAGGAATAGAGAGCATGAGGCCTGAGGGTGAGATCAGTCCGGTCTGGTACATCATCGGCGATTTCATCGCAGTGTTCGTGATGATGCTTGTCTACGACCGTGTCTATTCGAGCTTCTCTCCGGGTGCGGCTGGCGGTGCCACGTACGGACTGTATGTGGGAATCCTGACAAATTTCCCAATGTGGATATTCGTCCATCTGATGTTCAAAGGGTTTCCCTACGGGATGGCGTGGGGGTTGATCGTGATCGGGATCATCTGGACCGTGATCGTGGGTGCGGTCCTGGGAGCAACCTTCAAGAAGAAGATATAACACGAGAAATTCGAAATTCAGGAGCCTGTTTCGAATTTCGAGTTTCGCATTTTCTTTTCTACCGGAGGTTTCATGAGCCACGACGATATATTTCGCGGGGCAGTTATCTTTGCTCTCGGTGCCGGCCTGTTCGCCGGCTGTTGTACCTGTGATTACAGCACGCATGGCCAGGGGGACGGGGAGGGTCATGTTGCAAAATGGAAAGATGGCAAGGATGGTGAGGAAATGGCACGGGTTCGTCTGCCGAACCTGGTTACACTTGATGGTGGTTACATCCGCTCCACCAGCCAGTACGATGCGGATGGCAACAAGCAGGACTTCGGCAACGACCAGTCGGAAACGTCGACTTTTTACCGGCTTGCGTACCGCAGGGCGATCACAAGAATGGATATCGGCGATGGACGATCCCTGGTCTTCGGCGGACTTGCCTCCCTTGATTATGCCACCCGATCGTTCAAAGGGGGGATGGCGTACGGAGGGATGTCAGCCGACCGGTGCGGCTCCGGCCTGCGGTCTGCCCGGCTGGAAGGAGATCTTGCGGTACGCCGTCTGTTTCAAGCCCCGATCCGTGCCAAAGTGCTTGTCGGGTATCAGATCAATGTTGCTTCCGACCCCGACCCGAACGATCAGGACTTTCTTGATTACTCCACGAGACAGAATGCGTTGTATTTCGGAACAGAGTGGGCATACCTCTGCCACAAATGGCGGCTTGCGATGGGAGCGTTCTACAACATCACAACGGAACGGGATAACAACGGATCGACGTTCGATAATGGCGATTACCTCGGGTTATCTGCCAGCGGGGGGTATAAGTTCCGGGTGAGCGAGCAGATCATCATCCAGCCTTCGCTCCGTGTGGAATATATGAGCCGCTCCGAACGCTCCTCCAACGGGACCACGCTCGCGAACTCGGACGGCTATCTGCTCGGACTGACCCCGGCGGTCGGTGTCGGCTTCCGCGGAACCGGCCTTCGGGTGAATCTTGCCTACGGCTACACGGATGAATTCCGCGGAACGAATATCGGGGGGATCGCGCTGGCAGGGAAGAATGCTGTTGTCCCGAACCCGGCATTTTCCGTCGGAGTGGGGTATAGATTCTAGCCCATTAAGGCCCGGAAAGGGGGGTGGGTCGGCCCATAACGGTCTACACAGTCTATACAAGCCAGAGGCTGATAACCGAATGGACCGGATAGACTGAACGGACCGACTGAAACAGTCCGAGCAAACCATCTTTTCTGAAAACTGAAAACTGACAACTGATATTCTCAATCGCCATGAGCCGAAACGCTGTCTTGGTTCTTTCTGTCCTGACATTCATTGCCATGATCATCGCCGGGGCGGTTTCACAGATGGAGCTTTTCCCGGAAGAGGAAGAGGGGGGTGTGCAGCTTCCGCCCTATGAAGCAGTGAGGGAGGTCTTCGAGCGGGGCGACCTTGCGGAGGACTGTGAAACCGTGACGGAAGCGCTGAAAGCACTTCAGCCCTACCTGGTGAACCAGGAATATGTGCCGGCTCAGTTTGCGGAGACGGTCACCCTGCCAAGGCGCAAGACCAGGCCGACGATCTCAGATCTTGCGATTGACCGGACGATGCGTCTGGAAACGCGAAGGGAACAGCTCTGCTCAGGACAATAGCAGGACCACCGGCAAACTCCGATTCCGTTACCGGGACAACCGGATGACAACCGAATCCGCCGTTACCGACGAGCAGATCGTTGAATTCCTGAACGATCCCCCCCAGGCAGGATCCTCTACCGGTGGGAACCTCACAGCGCTCATTGTTTCACTGTTGATCTTTGCCGGTGCGGGACTGTTCGAATGGTCGATCCCGGAGCTGGCGACACTCGTTCTCGTCATCTTCCTGCACGAGGGTGGCCACCTTCTCGCGATGAAACTGTTCGGCTACAAGGATCTGCGGATGCTGTTTCTTCCGTTCCTCGGCGCGATCGCGTCGGGACGGACAGGAACAAACCTGAGCTATCAGCAGGCAGTGGTTTCCCTCGCCGGTCCGGTCCCGGGAATAGCGATCGGTTCGTTTCTACTCTTCGCAGGGCTGAGCACGGGGATCGACTGGCTCTTTTTTGCCGCCAATCTCTTCCTCTTCCTGAATCTGTTCAACATGCTCCCGATTTTCCCGCTTGACGGGGGT
>JAOUDE010000247.1 GCA_029859455.1 Ignavibacteria bacterium
GGTGAGATATCCCCAATCGGTCATGAAGGTACTCCCTTCAGAGGCGAGAAGGCTGTCATGGAGAACCTCGGCACCACCTGAATACCGATAGATGTTTCCGGTCAACGAGTCGACCCTGAAGAACTGTGTATATTCAGTCTCCGGCAGGTCGGAGATGAGTACCTGATACCTTAAGCCATTGCCGAGTACAGTATCCCCCACTACCTCTTCGATATGATATGATTCGGTCGGCGTCTGGCATTCACAATAACAATAGGAGTACAGGTACTGCCACTTGTTGCCGATCTGGAGAGGATAGAACGCCAACACAGAATCCGGCTGATGATTCGGCGCCGATCCGCCGTTCATAGTCCTGTACACCGTTCCACCGCCGCCGACGATCCACCCGATCTGATCATCGATCATATCGATCGATTCCATCGGGGGGAGAGACCCGGATATCTGCCGTTCCCATGTGCGACCTCCGTCGGTGGACTTCATCGGAACATCTCCAAGACCCTGCACGATCCATCCGGTCTGATCATCCACAAAGTCGATCTCGCGTGTACTCCCGCCTCCCGTGGAATCCTGCCAGGTAACACCTCCGTCCGTGGTTCTCGCAATGTAGATGCTCCCGCTGATACCGCCAATCGCCCATCCGTGATCGGCATCGATGAACTGAACGTCGTCGCTGCTCATCGGCGCATACGAAGGCTGAAAACTATCGACATGATTCCATGTGACGCCGCCGTCGGTCGTCCTGAACATCTCCTCATCGTACGTCAGCACATAGCCAGTCATCGGGTCGACGAATGAAACGCCGACACCGTTGTGCCCCGCAGGCGGGAGCGTGTCCGCAACCATAACCCAGGATGCTCCCCCGTCGGTGGTTTTCCAGATGGCTGACGGCGCGCCAGTGTCGCTTCCGACGGCAAAGCCGGTCAACGAGTCGACGAAGGTCATGTCCTCATAGTAGGCGCCGTGGTCATCGATGGTCCGCCAGGTTTCTCCTCCGTCACTGGTCCTTCTGATCAGACCCGACGAATTCGCGTACACGATGGTACTATCATCGGCGAGCGCGAGAACAAGGCCCAGCCCCCCGGTTGAATCTTTCGGGACCCAGGTCACCCCCCCGTCGTCGGTCCGATAGATCTGCTCTCCTCCAAGGATCCATCCTGTTTGTTCATTGTGGAATCGGACGCGGGCCAGATACTCGGTGGACGGAAACGACTGTTGAACCCATTGCGCAGGGACGGAAGGATGAAAGAGGAGGAAAAGAAGCCACAACTGGGTTATTCTCAACAAGGCCAACCTCCTTTGCGGAGCCCCTGGGGATAGGACTCGCTATAAGAAAGGTATTCTCCACCGTCCTCAAATGCAAGGGAAGAAGAGAAGGGAGGACCTGCCCGGCCACGAAAATCAGGTAAAGCAAGCCGCTCTGCGCGAGCGGCCGGACCAGTCAGGTATTAAAGCTTCATCCTCCGGAGCCGAAGCGCATTGGCAATCACGGAGACAGAACTGAAGCTCATGGCGGCTGCCGCGATCATCGGACTGAGGAGCAAACCGAAGAATGGATAGAGGACTCCGGCCGCGACCGGAACACCGAGAGCGTTGTAGCCAAACGCGAAGAAAAGATTCTGCCGGATATTCGTCATCGTCTGTCGTGACAGCCGCCTCGCCCGGACGATCCCGTTCAGATCACCCTTTACAAGGGTCACGCCCGCACTCTCAATCGCAATATCGGTTCCGGTCCCCATCGCGATCCCCACCTGTGCCTGAGCAAGCGCCGGTGCGTCATTGATGCCGTCACCCGCCATCGCGACAATCCGCCCCTCCGCCTGGAGCCTTTTCACTTCATCTGCTTTCCGGTCGGGCAGCACTCCTGCAATCACTTCGCCAATCCCCAGTCTTCCGGCAACCGATCTCGCCGTTGTTTCGTTGTCTCCCGTCAGCATCACAACCCGAAGGCCGTCGCGTTGCAGAGCTTCGATCGCGGCAGGGGCGCTTTGTTTCACCGGGTCCGCCACACCCAGAAGTCCCGCCGGTTTCTGATCGACCGCCGCGAACATCACTGTTTCTCCCCGCCGACGAAGCGTTTCTGCCTCTTCAGTCAGAGAGGAGATATCGATGCCGGCGTCTGCCATGAATGCCTGGTTGCCCAGCAAGACCTGTCGTCCGTCCACACGGCCCCGGACCCCCTTGCCGGTCACCGATTCAAAACCCTGAACATCCCCCGGTTCCACTCCCCGGTCTTTTGCACCCTGAATGATCGCCCCGGCGAGCGGATGCTCACTCGCTGCTTCGAGCCCTGCTGCAAGCCGGAGGAGCAGATCGTTCCCGGTGGAATGTCCGGCGACGATCGACGTGAGTTTCGGTTTCCCTTCTGTCAGCGTCCCGGTCTTGTCAACCACCAGCGTATCCACCTGTTGCAGTAATTCGATCGCCCCGGCATTCCTGAACAACACACCGAGTGAGGCTCCTTTCCCCGTCGCCACCATGATCGACATCGGTGTCGCAAGACCGAGGGCACAGGGACAGGCAATAATCAGCACGGCGACCGCAATGATCAGCGCATGGGCCATCTTCGGATCCGGCCCGACAAGACCCCAGGCGATGAACGCAACCACGGCGACCAGGATGACCGCCGGCACAAAGTAAGCGGCAACCTGATCAGCGACGTGTTGAATCGGTGCCCTGCTCCGCCGGGCCTCCGCGACCATTCCGACAATTCTCGAAAGCAGTGTATCCGCGCCCACCTTCTCCGCCCGCATCACAAATGAACCGGTCCCGTTGACCGTCGCACCGACAACCTGATCTCCTTCCTGTTTCCGTGCCGGTATCGGTTCCCCGCTGACCATCGATTCATCGACGAGACTGCTTCCTTCAAGGACGATCCCGTCCACCGGAATCTTCTCCCCCGGTCGGACCCGCAGACGGTTGCCGACGTGAACATGCTCCAGGGAAATTTCTTCCTCGGTCCCGTCCGCAAGAATTCTGCGCGCCTTCTTTGGAGCAAGACCGAGCAGCTTCCTGATAGCGTCGCCGGTCTGTCTCCGTGCCCGCAGTTCCAGTACCTGGCCGAGCAGGATCAGGGTCACGATCACCGCGGCGGCCTCGAAATACACTTCAACTTCTCCGGCATGACCGCGGAAAGAATCAGGAAATGCTCCGGGGAGAAGCACTGCGACGAGACTGTAAAGATATGCCACGCTGACGCCGAGGCCGATCAGCGTGAACATATTGAGACTCCGGTTCTTTAATGAAACGACGGCCCGGTCAAAAAACGGCAGGGCTGACCAAAGGCAAACCGGAGTGGCAAGGATCAGTTCCAGGAGAACACGAACCTGTGGTGAAACGAACGACGACACCGGATTGCCGGGAATCATGTCACCCATCGCCAGGACCAGAATCGGCATCGTCAGAACGACGGCAACCCGGAACCGCCGTGACATATCCTGCAGTTCCCCGCTCTCTTCTTCCGTTTCACCCGTTGCTGTTCGCGGCTCCAGCGCCATACCGCATTTCGGGCAGCTCCCCGACCGGTCACTCACCACCTCAGGATGCATCGGACAAATCCACTCGCTCCCTTTGTCCGGGACGGGGGCTCCCGACGATTCCAGAGCCATGCCGCACTTCGGGCAGGAACCCGCCTGAGCCTGCTTCACATCCGGGTGCATTGGACATGTCCAGTAGCGGCCGCTTCCCCGTGATTGATCCGGCGCAGGAGTCGGGTGGCAACAATCATGATGACCGGTTTTGTGTTGAGTTTCGGGCTGTTTCATAGTCAGTTCGTTTGAAGATAGGAAATATTGGCAGAAGAAGGGAGGCCGGTCGGATTGTCAGTTCAGTCTATTCGGTCCATTCGGTCTACTCAGTCTATCCGGTCCGTTCCGTCTGTTCCGTCTGTTGGTCTGTTCGCATGCGGGGGAATACGTACTTTATCCAAGCACTTCACACTACAATCTCTTATCATAAACGGCATCTCGACAACCGGAGATCTCATTCTGCTACAGTTTCAATCAGCGCGGAAACGCCGGCTCTTCTTTGCCCTCCTCTATTTCAGCGAAGGTGCACCAATCGGGTTTCTCTGGTGGGCCCTCCCTGCACAGATGCGGGCAGACGGAGTGTCACTTCCTGCCATCACCGGACTCACTGCCGCTCTGGCTCTTCCCTGGGCGTTCAAGTTCCTCTGGGCACCGCTGATTGACATCATCCGCTCTCCCCGCTGGTCTCTTCGTGCGTGGATTGTCAGCTCCCAGATCGCGATGGGGGCAAGTCTCCTCCCGCTCCTGATGTTCGACCTTCCAGCTGATCTCCACATCCTCTTCGGTTTCCTGCTGTTTCATGCGGTCGCGGCCGCGACACAGGATGTCTCCATCGATGCACTCTGCATTGCGCACGTTTCCCCGGAGGAGCGCGGATCGGTCAACGGATGGATGCAGGCAGGTATGCTCGCGGGGCGGGGAGTGTTCGGCGGGGGTACACTGCTTCTTGCCGATCTTCTCGGTCCGGTC
>JAOUDE010000248.1 GCA_029859455.1 Ignavibacteria bacterium
GCTCTACTTCAACTACCTACCCGAAGAGTGTACGATCAGAATCTACACCGTGTCGCTTGATCTTGTGAAGACGATCGAACACACCAACGGGTCAAGAGCAATCTGGGACCTGACCACGGAAGGCGGTCAGCTCGTCGCAAGCCAGATGCTGATCGCACACATCGAAGCCGGGAACGGAGTGGAGACGGTGAAGAAATTTGCAGTGGTGGTGGGGAGGTAGGGGGGAGCAAGCTCGAAGCACGAAATCCGAAACAAGCACGAAGCACAAATCTCAAATTACCTAAACCGCCCCGGCACAGGACAAACTGATATCCGATCCCTGAATGAACTGACAACTGACCTTCAGACTATCCGACTGAATGGACCGAACAGCCCAGCGATTGATGAGTGAAGATTGATGATTTGTGGATCGCTGAATGGATTGACCATCAGACTATCCGACCGAACAGACCGAATGGACCGAACAGACCGAACCCGCCTTCGACTGACCCCAAACCCCCGCAAAAACCCTCTTGACTTTCGCAGATTGCGGCATTATATTCCCGACATCCCTTCGACCCTTCGACCCCGCCCACCCCGACAGCAGGTGTGGTCGGGTAAACCTTCGACCCTTCGACGGGGAGAAGAGCCAGGCAGGTGTTTCAGACTTGAGGTGCCGCTATGGACAAGGGTCATACCGCTATCAATTGCATCTTCGTCGGTGGGGATGCATGCATTTTGGCACGAAACTCTTCTCATCTCCACGCCCCTCACCTTCGTGCATCTGATCAATTTTCGATGTTTCGCTCGCCGATATTTCGCCCCATACCTTGGACCTTGCTATGAAGGGAATGGGTGGAAATATAGTCTACCAGGTATTCATTCACTGTGCCCTTGTTATTCTTGCTGCGGAGGTGATTTACCTGACGCAGGTGAATCAAGAGATGGAGTCGAATCAGTCAGCTATCGAGCAGCTTGCAATTGGTGATGAACTGGATGTTGGCCAACTGGAAACGTTGAATGGTGATCCAATGCATGAAGTCCCGGGGAGTAAACTAGTTTTCGTTTTTTCTTCAACATGCGAATTCTGTGAGTTGAATAGATCTATATGGAAGGACATGGCTTATCTATTTCAACAGGATGGAACCTTTTCGGTCTTTGGCATATCGCTTGACAACGTACAAAGAACTCGAGGTTTTGTAGAGGGTTACATTGAATGCGATATTTTTGTCGCGCCCAGCCCCGCCTCGTTCATGAGTTTGAATAAGATCCCTTCTATTCCACAAACGATACTTTTGTCAGATACATGGGAAGTTGAAAGAATCTGGTCAGGATCTTTGTCGGATGAAGCCATCGCGGATGTAATGGCAATTGTCTCCTCCCAATAAGGGAGAACACTTAACATTCAATCTATGGAGGAAAGCACGATGACTGCCTTTCGATGCATTTTTACTCTGCTGCTCATTGTGGCTGTTGCCATTGGGTTTGTGGGGATCATTTCAACGTCAGCCCATGCGGAGGCAGTAATTTGCAACACCCAGTGCGCCGGCAAGCCCGCGAGCACTGTTTGTACTTGCCTGCAATGTCCTAGTTGCGAGGCCACATGCGGGTCTTGGCAGGTCCTTTGTTACTTGCCTTATTGCACACCTTGTTAGAATGGACTATAATTTCCTACTTGGTATGCACGCTTCGAGCAGACGCTCGTGCATTTTTGATGATTGACATCCGAATTGGTTATGCGATTGTCAAAATTTACGGGGATCGTGTCCCTTTTTTCCTTCGCCTGCTCAGAACCATTTCCAACGTATCAAGAACCCTCATTAGTGCTCGCGGCTGATCTCGGGGTTACTGTGGTTGATACGATCGAGGTGGTTAGGGATAGAGAAACCGGTCAATGGTTTCTCGTAAGTGCTCCTATTGTCTTCTCGATGCAAGTGCTGAACACCCATGACGACCTTCTTGCGGGCGAAGCTCAAATCGAAGGTGTGATAAACGTGACTGCATTTACGCAGACGCCGAAATCGTTTTCTGTCACACTTGTAGAGGGAAACCTGGTCGCCCCTCAGATTGTGGGTGGGGAACTTGCTCTGGAGCCAGGTGGAGAGGCGCTATTGCAGACGATCGCGTATCCTGTCCTTCAGAACGGAGATCTGCTGATTGAAGGCGAGCCGGGGGGACCAATCTACGGACCGATTGGATGTGTCGCCGAGGGAACCATTCGGGTATTCGCTCAGGTCCAGACTATCGAGGTCCCAAGGATCGAATTTCAATTGACGTTTCGAGAGTCGTATGATAGTCCGTAAGGCGACCGGTTCGTGGGTCGCAGGGTTGATATTGTGCCCGCTGTTGGTTCATGCCCAAATTCCGAGTGGTCACCAGACCAGAGTCATCAGCCGGGTGAGTAATTTTGAGTTCGGCATCTTGAACAACGGAGAGCAATTCGGTGCAGCGAATGATCTTGACGGTTTTTTCCCCATTGGTGACTGGCCGAGAGGTTCCTTTCACATGCGTCCCTATGTGTCAGGTGGGATGGTACTCGCGGCCATGAAGGAAGGAAGGAGATTCGTGTCCACGGCGGGGAGCATCATCACTCCCGAACCAGGGCATGGACCATTCAATCAAACGGTACCCGGATCGGTCGGAGATCCCCAGGCCGAAGACGACCCATTGTTTTCGGGGCAGGGCTGGAGATACGTCGAAAACCCGAATTATGTTGTCTACTCAAGTCTTGACTTTGATCCGACGGGTGAGGATGTGTCTGGGGCAAACTCTTTTGATTGGCCACTAAGATCGGTGGATGGTAGTACGATCTATGTTCGTGATCCCCTTCTGCGCGCCAACTATGAGCCAGTGTTTGTGTCTGACGAAGATATATTCTGTGTCTTCAAGGATACAGACACCCGTGCAGACCCATGGTTTGATGGAGACTGGTCAGGTCGTAGTGCACCGATTGGTGCAGAGGTTCAGCTTACCGTTTATTCATGGGAGTTTGGCCCGGCAAGGGATATTGTTCTCTTCACCTATGAACTGTTCAACAAGAGCGGATACCCTCTCGACAGCTGTTACATATTGTTTGATCCAGGTCTTGAGCTGTCTGGGCCCGCATATCCCAACGGGATTCTGGAGGCACATCGCTCGACATTCGAAAGCGAACCGTTTAGAAACCTCACGATCATTGAGCCATCCAACCCGACCGAATGGTCCACAAAATGGACAGCGACGCCGATTCCGCCGACGATTGGTTATCCGTTGATTGAAACCCCCAGAGGTTATGATGGAAATCCGTTGGGTCTCGGCTATTCGGTTTGTGCCTATGAGACAGGATATTACGTTGGGGAAGATGGCATGACACACTACCTGGGGGAGAGTGGCAACGATTCGATCTACTACAGCGTGATTGCAAGCCCGGCACTTGCCGACTCGATCTTCGTGGACTTTTGCGCCACCTCTTCGTCTGTTTCAATCGGCGTCGGTCCGTTTCCTGTGGGAGTTGATCAATCGGTTAAGTTTGCTGTCGGTTATGTTTTTTCCGACGATCTGAGTCACCTTCTCCTTTTGGACGATTTTCTCATCAGGATGCGGGATCACTCCTATCAACGTCCCTCTCCACCTCCCGCTCCCCAACTCACCGCGGTCGGCCTGAACCGCTCAGTCAAGCTCAGCTGGGACAACGCCGCCGAGAGCGCTACCGATATCATCATCCCGGACAGTCTTGGGAGACCGTTTGTCGGCTACAAGCTCCTTCGGGCAACAACGCGTGACGGCCCTTATGTCGAGCTCGCTCACTGGCACACGGACACATTGCTGGTGTATGAGTACCTTGATACGGGTGAGGATCTCGAGGGTGGCCCCGCCCCCGGAGAGACGGGGTCGGGCAAGTTGAAGAACAACGTCACCTACTACTACCAGCTCTTGTCATATGACGAGGGGGCCCCCCGGCTGAAACTCGATCCGATGTCATCGCCTCCCGTCGATGGAGTGAATGCCGTCAGTGTCATCCCGACGACGGAGCCGGCCGATGCCACCTCGGAGGCGAGTGACGGGTCGGTTGTCGACGGAACGCTTGGCGCCGCCACTGCGCCTGTCCTCATCCCCCGGAACACCACGAACTTCAACAGGCTGCTGAGCGGCCGGGATCTAACTCTCCGGCTCTCAGCAGCGAGCAACGGTCTGCGCTATACGCTTCCGGTCACCATTACAGATTCGATCTCGGGGAGAGTCCATAACGACGTTGTAGATCCTGAGCTGCTGGTTCACGGGAGTTCTGAGGTAGCCGGGCTGAGATCTGGGACAGCAACCATAGAAGATGTGTTCGACATCGGAGCAGCGGATATCACGTTCGACTACACCTTCGAACAACTCTCAGAGCCGTTTCATATCGCTTCAATAATAGAAGGATCCTCAGACTGTCCGATCATCATCGGTGATTCGATCGGAACAACAGGACTCCAGCTATCGAGTCCGTACACCAGCGCCGCTCAGGAGCTGTATCTT
>JAOUDE010000249.1 GCA_029859455.1 Ignavibacteria bacterium
GCTTTCGGGTTTGCGCTTGGACTTGTTGAAGCGATTTGTTTCAATCTGTTTGCCGGCTGGTTCGGAGGGATGAAGACCGATCTGTTTGAGCACTGATCTGCTTCGTTTCACTCGAAGGGAATGTGCCCAATGGCGTGTGAACCGACACGACTGAGAACTCTCCCCCCTCATCATCCTGAAATCACAATTCCGTGAAAGCCGGACAAACCCACGAGCTCCGGGGGCCGATCGGCTTCGTCTGCAATGCGACGGAACAAGTCACACATTTCATCCCGCATGAGGACCGGGACTCTATCATGCAGCGGGTCAGAGGGATCTGATCCGGGGCATCTGCAGCCTGGTCGCAATCACTGAATACCGGAAGGGAACCATGAAGACAATGACCTGTAAACAACTCGGCGGCCCCTGTTACACGAAATTCCAGGCGGAGACGTTCGAGAAAATGGCCGACCTGAGCAGAAAGCATGGAATAGAGATGTTCCGGAAAGGGGATGCGGCACATATCAGAGCAATGGATGCGATGAAGCAATTGATGATGGATCCGGCCGCAATGAAGAAATGGTTGGAAGCCAGAAAGAAGATCTTCAATGCGTTACCAGATGAGTAACAGAACCGGTCGATGAACGAGATCCGCTTCAGGGCACGCCTCTTCCGCTACCCCGGAAAAGGAGGGTGGACATTCGCTCCCGTACCGAAGCGCTATGCGCCTGTCGGGAAGCTGGCGTGGGGGAGGACGCCGGCTCTTGCAGCAGTCGACGGAAAACAATGGTCCACCAGTGTCTGGACCGATCGCAGCGGCAGCACCCTTCTCCCTGTGCCGAAGAAGATTCGCGGAGAGAAGGAAGATGGTGATTTGGTAGACGTTCGCCTTCACTACAAACAATGACAAAGGAAAGGAAGCGGCTACGATGAAGGTCTGCATTGTCGGAGCATCGGGAAAACTCGGACAATACATGGTACAGCATGCACTGGATCGTGGGTATGAGGTTGTCGGGGTGTGCCGCGAAAAAAGTGTCCCGAAGCTTGATCGGTTCAGAGATCGTATCACAATTATCCCCGGAGCGACAAACGATCGCTGTGTCATACAGCGGGCGGTGGAGGGATGCGACGGAGTTCTGACGGTCCTGGTTCCCTGGGGGATTCAGAAGTATTCATCCGGAACGGCGCAGGCGGTTCTCGACTTCGCGCAGTCCGGTGCCCGCCTGATCTTTTCATGCGGCTGGCACATCACAAAGGATGGCCGCGATATCTACTCCTGGAAGCTCAAGGTTCTGGTCAGCGTTTTCGGACGGATCGCGCGGCTGGTCCGCTTTGCCGAGATTGACGACCAGGTGGAGGCGTGCCGCCGGATCTTTGCGAGCGGCACACGGTGGACCGTTGTCCGCGGCAGTGACCTCGAGGAGGGGGAAAGTCAGGGACTCCCTGTCTGGAGCCGGCATGTCGGAGACCCGATCCTCGAAAGCAACATCACCCGGCGTATCGACTTCGCGCTGTTCATGGTCGAAGCACTGACGAACGATGAACTGGTTCATGAGGCTCCTGCCATCGTCAGTGCTCAATCGCCGTCGGCCCTTGCACACAGGAATTGACTGAAGACCGAACTATCACAATGGAAGGATGTCGTCGATGGCGACTCGCATGAGAATTCTCAGGATCCTGGGATGGACGGCGGGAATTGTTGTCTGTCTCCTGCTCATCCTTGTGATCTATGTTGAGATGAACTGGGATGCACCACAGGACCGGCCGGTATCGGATCTCAGGGCGCCGGCCGATTCAGCCACAATTGCGCAGGGCGAGTATATCTATAAATACCAGTCCCTGTGTTGGGGATGCCATGCCGACCCGTCGGCCGAATCCGCTGCGGACCCGGGCGCGTTTCCTCAGCCTTCAGGAGGATTTCTGTTCGATCTGAGGAACGCCGGCCCCGGTTTCGGACTGTGGTACTCGCGCAATATTACGTCTGATGCGGGGACAGGGATCGGCGAGTGGACAGACGGCGAGATCGTTCAGGCCCTCCGTGAAGGGATCGCAAAGAAGCGGACCCTGTTCCCGATCATGCCGATCGACTGGTACCATGGGATGGCAGACGAGGATCTGCTTGCCCTCGCGGCCTATCTCCGAACCCTCCCACCGGTGCAGAACAAGGTCCCCGACAACGAGCCTTCATTGTTCGCGAAAGCGCTTTTCACCTTCGGGATGCTCAAACCGAAGGAGGCAACCACCGAACCTGTGATCCGACCTCAGCGGGAGATCACACCGGAATATGGCAAATACCTCGCCAACAACCTTGCCGGATGTGCTGACTGCCACACACCACGCAACCTGCAGAACGGGCAGTTCTATTATGACAGCCTGTTCGCCGGAAGCAGTTTCGCGTACGGTGAGGATGAAGGAGCCCCCATGATCTCCTTTGCCGGCAACATCACGCCTGACATGGAAACGGGGATCGGCACCTGGTCGGAAGAACAGTTCATCACGGCTGTAACGGCCGGCGTGTTGCCGGACGGCTCCGTCCTGACGACACATATGCCGTATGCGTACTATAAGTTCTGGAGTCCGGAGGATCTTAAAGCAGTGTATGCATACCTGCAGACTGTCGCGCCGATCAGGCGGACAGTCCCTGACAGCAGACTTGTTGCGGATCTGAGCTCTGCTCAGAGTGTCGAACGCGGAGCGATCCTGTTCAAAGCGAGATGCCAGGCATGCCACGGCAGGAATAGCCGTGGAGCACCGCCAACGAATGTCAGCCTTGCCGAGGTCTCCGCATCTCTCTCCGATGCGGAGCTGATGGAATTCATCAGCACTGGTGAAATGAGCCTGAACATGCCGGGGTTTGCGAAAACCCTCTCTGACAAAGAGGTCAGCGACGTAGTTGTATTCATCAGGTCCATCGAGACAAAATAGCCAATCCGCAAATGCACCTGACTCTCCATCGGATGAACAAAGGAACCACGCCATGAGCGAAGTGGAATTTCGGACAATCATGCTCGGAGTTGCATCAACCTGGGTTGACGGCGATGCGGCTGGTGCCGCGGCGTACTTCCACGACGATGCCGTGTACGAAGAGCCACCGAAGCAACAGTTCTACCGCGGGAGGGAGAATATCCTCGCGTTCTTTCGGGATGTCATGGACGGGGATGTCCGCCTTGCGATGAAGTGGCATAATCTCGCCTTCAACCCGGGGGCGGAAATCGGTTTTGGCGAGTATACATTTGCGAGGCTCAGCCAGTTCCACGGTATTGTGACCGTCAGGTTCAAGGATGGCCGGATCCTGAAGTGGCGGGAGTACCAGTACCAGTCGGATCTTCCCTGGTCCGATTTCGCAGGAGAGAGCGGATTCCGGTCCGAGGATTAAGGCTCAAACGGGAGCAGGGGGCCCCGGCAGGTTCTGCATCCCCGCCCGGCCGGATCTGAACACGAATGACCGCTTCTACAGAGTGACAGCGGCACGCCATGACTCGGTGAGCCGCTGAAGCAATACCGTTCTCGTCCCCTGAGGGCGGTCACGCAATCCAGCACGAGCTGCATCCTACCTCTTCCTTGTACACCACTCAGAAATGCCAGGAAAGGTGAAATTATCAACAAATAGCTGCATATTTTGCTAAATCGTTCATTTCGACGATAACATCTATTACATATATATCATTCTTATCGTATATTTGTGTTGTCATGAGCAACGGAACCAACATGCCAAATCAGGTCGTCGTCATCGGATCCGGCTTCGGTGGTCTTGGACTCGCCATAAGGCTTCAGGCCCGCGGCTATCAGGTCACCATCTTGGAGAAGCGGGGGCAGGTCGGCGGACGTGCCTATCAGCTCAAGAAGAACGGCTACACGTTCGATATGGGGCCTTCCCTCATTACAGCACCGTTTCTTCTGGAAGAGTTGTTTTCCCTTTCTGGTCAGAAGCTGGCTGATGTAGTCGATATGATACCTCTCGATCCATACTATCGGATTTTCTATCACGACGGGTCACACATCGATTACACAGGGAACCCGGATACCATGAAAAAGGAAATGGCACGCTTCAATTCTGCAGACGCCGGGCGCTATGACGATTTCTTCAATGCGGTCACGCCGATCTATGATGCAGTCATCAGGGAAGGGCTCGGAGCGACGCCGTTTGACACGCTGAAGCAAATGGTGCGGTTTATTCCACGAGCTCTCGCGCTCGGCGGATTTCGGTCTGTCACCTCATTCGTGAACCGGTATTTCATGGATGAGCGACACCGGTTCGCCTTCTCGTTTCATCCGTTGTTCATCGGCGGGTCACCCTTCCGTTCACCTTCCATCTACGCGATGATTCCGGCGCTCGAACGCGAGGCCGGGGTCTGGTTCGCCCGGGGAGGAATGTATTCGGTTGTGCAGGCTCTCGCGCAGACCTTCACCAGTCTCGGCGGGACGATCCGGACACATTCTCCCGTCGAAGAAATTGTCGTGGA
>JAOUDE010000011.1 GCA_029859455.1 Ignavibacteria bacterium
ATACGGCTTCACCGCTTTCCATCCCCCGGGGAACATCTTCTTCGCATCATCATCATTCACGGCCGGGACGATGATAACATCTTCTCCCTTCTTCCAGTTCACCGGTGTTGCGACCTTGTGTTTCGCTGTAAGCTGCATTGAATCGAGGACACGGAGGATTTCGTCAAAATTCCGGCCTGTGGTCATGGGATAGGTGAGCACCAGCTTGATCTTCTTGTCGGGACCGACAATGAACACAGAGCGGACTGTTTGATTGGTCACCGCCGTGCGGCCTTCAAACGTCCCTGTCTCTTCGGCCGGAAGCATATTATAGAGCTTCGAAACCGAGAGATCGGTATCGCCGATCATAGGGTAATTCACGGCATGCCCCTGGGTCTCTTCAATATCTTTTGCCCATCCCTTGTGGCTGTCGACCGGATCGACGCTCAGACCGATCACCTTGCAGTTACGTTTTGCGAACTCAGGAGCGAGTCTGGCCATGTATCCGAGTTCGGTCGTGCAGACAGGTGTGAAATCCTTCGGATGCGAGAACAGAATTGCCCATCCGTCTCCGATCCAATCATGGAACCGGATTTGTCCTTCGGTTGTCTCCGCCGAAAAATCAGGAGCTGGATCGTTGATGCGCAGTGACATGACGTGCCTCTCTTTGTTGAACAAATGGAACACACAGGATGAAGAGTTGACCGTTTTCCGGTCAACGGAAGCGAATGTCGTCGTACAGAGAAGAAGCGTGCCGCTCGGTGCGACCGCTACCAGGAGGTGCCGCTCCGGAAAAACGTAACGAAGACCATTACAGCGATGGTGACAAGTGCGACGGCGATTGCGATTCTATGTTGTCTGGTCATGAGATTGTCTGGACGGAATAGGAATGTCACACGCAGAATATGGTATCAATATCTCGTTTTCCGGCCGTAAAAGAAAGCAACCGCGCTATTTAGCCAGTTCGGCCTTCAAATGATCGATGGTGATGACAGGGGTCGGATCGATACCGTGGAGAATCGCCAGATAATAACTGACCCAGTCACCAAGGTATATGAGAGAGAACATGCGTGCGAGCGGTGATGTTCCCTCGGACCAGATCTCATTGATATGTAGTGATGTATCGGCCAGGATCCCTCTGGTAAGGTCCATCCGCCGCTGAACCCGCTTGTGGTCTCCGCGGTCACGAAGGAGCAGAACCGCCGTTTCCTTCAGTTGCTCCTGAGGAATCCGCCATCCGACGATCTCATTGTGATTCATTTCCGGCACAACGTGCGTCCATGCCATTGCCTTCGCGTTCTCGGCAATCTGTCCGCGCCACCGGGTTGCCACCGCACCGGGCATACCGGTCCCGGCATAAAGGACCCCGACCCGGTTGCGAAGATTTTCCGCCACCTGCAGCGCTTTGTTGGTCGAAGGATCCGGATTCCCGTACGTCGATGACCGTTCGTCAAGGAGTTGAATCGTTTCCCTGATCTCTTTCGACTTCCGCGGGACGAGTCCGAACCGTGAAAGACCGATAAGCAGGGGAAAGAAGGAATACCCCAGTGCCGCGCGCGGAGGGAGTCCTCCCGGAATTGTAATCTGCATGTGCCGCTTCGCACGTGCCATTGATCCAATCCGTCCTCCCGAGGTTATGCAGAGAACCTGAGCACCCTTTCTGCTTCCTTCCTTGTACGCGCTGATCGTTTCTTCCGTCCCCCCGGAGTATGACGAGACAATCAGCAGGGTTTCTTTTCCAACAAATTTCGGAAGCGAGTAGTGACGGTTCACCGTGAGGGGAACGCGCAGCGAATCGGCGAGATGGCCGGCGAGCAGATCTCCGCTTATGGCAGACCCTCCCATGCCGGTAAGGACGATCTGTTTGACCGCCCGTATCCGTTTTCGTAATCCCGCCGAATTGCCAATCGCTACCGCCTCCCGGACCTGGTCCGGAAACTGTTTCAACAACCGGAACATGTTGGAACGGTCCACAGAGAAGAGTTCTTCAAACGTCATGAGTGCTCCTGCGGTTCATCATTCAATTCCTGCAACGGTATGTCCGGAAGTTTCTTCTTCATGATCGAAAGAAGATACTCTTTCACTTCCTCCGCCGATGTCATTGCAAGCACCTTCCCGGCAATGCGCCGGGCCGAACTCACGCGGATGGAACGAATGATCTTCTTGATCTCCGGCACCATGGATGGAACGACGCTCAGTTCATCGATTCCCATTCCGATCAACAGCAGTGTCGCAACCGGATCTCCTGCCATCTCGCCGCACATGCCGACCCAGACATGCTTCCGGTGCCCCGCGATGATGACCTCCTTGATGGTTCGCAGGACGGCCGGATGAAACGGCTGGTAGAGGGGAGCAACGTAGCTGTTGTCACGATCAACGGCCAGCAGGTACTGGATCAGGTCATTCGTCCCGATGCTGAGAAAATCCACTTCGGCGGCAATCTCTCCTGCAAGGAGGGCCGCCGAGGGAACCTCGATCATCACGCCGACCTTCACCCGCTCGTCGAACCGCTGGCCCCGTTCCTTCAGATCAGCCTTTGCCCTGGTCAGCAGCTCCCTGGCTTTTCGGATCTCCTCGATCGAGGAGACCATCGGATACATGATGCGGACGTTCTTCCGGACACTTGCCCTCAGCAAAGCCCGCAAATGGTCCATGAACAGGTCCTGGCGGTCGAGCATCATCCTGATTCCTCTCCATCCGAGGAATGGATTGTCTTCTCTGACCGCATCCGGCATCAGCTTGTCACCCCCGACATCAAAGGTCCTGAAGATAACCGAATGGGGGTATATCCCGTCGGCGACAGACTTGTACAACTCATACTGCTCGTCTTCACCCGGGTAGTCTCCCCTTCCGATCAGCTGTCCCTCCGTTCGGTACAGCCCGATGCCGACCGAACCCTGCACACGGACGAACTGCAGTTCATCGGGAAACTCGACATTGGAGGAAAGTTCGATGTGCTTGTGGTCCAGCGTCTCTGCCGGAAGGTCGGCCAGACCGACGAGCTGTTCTTCGAAGGTGCGGAATCGTTCTGCCGTCCCGCGGAGCTTCGTGAGCGTCTCTTTGCTCGGGTTGATCGCCAGGGTCCCCGAATAACCATCCACGGCGATCTGGTCTCCGGTTTTCACCAGTTCCGTAGCCCGGCGAAGACCGACAACCGCCGGAATTTTCAGCGAGCGGGAGAGCAGTGCTGCGTGAGAGCTTATCCCTCCGAGATTCGTTGCATAGCCAAGGACCTGGTTGCGGCTGAAAATCACCGTATCTGCCGGTGTCAATGTTTCCGACACGATGATCGACTCCCCCTCGAGCCGCGAGAAGAGCTTCTGGTCCCGGATATTTCTGATGATCCTGTTCATCACATCCTCGACGTCGTGCGCCCGTTCGATCATATATTCGTCGGACGACTCCAGCATTCTCCGTCGATATTTCCCGATCTCATCGCTGACAACAAATTCCGCATTGTGTCCCTCGCTTCGGATCCGGCCTTCGATCGCCTTCATCAGAACGCTGTCGCTCAGGATCATGATCTGGGCCTCGAAGATCTCCGCGTTCTTCCTGCCAAGTTTCTGTTCAGCAAACGCGTGGATCTTCTGCAGTTCCTTCTCCGATCGTGCGGTCGCGTTATACAGCCGGGTCACTTCCGCCTCGAGTTCCGCAGCAGGAATCTTCTTCATCTCGACCACCGGGACCTCCTTGCTGTAGAGGTACGCCGGCCCGATCGCAATGCCGGGCGCCGCTGCGATCCCTTTCAGGATTACTTCCGTGGTTTCCACTTGTTCGGTGTTCGTCATTCTATTCATCGAACCCGCGCTCAAACAAACCGATGATCGTCTCCGCTGCTTCCACCTCGTCCGCTCCCTCAAAGCGAAGAACCATCGTCGAACCCTGCTCTGCGGCAAGGGTCATGACACCGATAATGCTCTTCCCGTTGATCGAGAATTGATCCTTGATGATGGTGAATTCCGCACTGAAACGTGACGCCGCTTTGACGAGCGTCGCGGCCGGCCTCGTGTGCAGGCCGGACCGGTTAATGACGGTCACTTCGCGTTCAATCATTTTTGTCAGAACGTCCTTGCTTCGAGGGCACCGGCGATCCAGCCAAGCATCGCCGTACCGTTGTTCCGTGGAAGGCCGCTGATCGACTCACGGGCGCGGGTTGTTTCATGATGGATCCTCTTCCGGGCTTCCTCGAGGACCCCGAGTCGGCGGTAGATCTCCGTAACGATGCGGACACGTTTCGCGGGACGAACGTCTCCTCCGAATGCCCGAAGCAGAGACGTGCGGTCCGACCCCTTCGCTTTCCTCATCGCACGAACCAGAAGAAATGTCTTCTTTTTCTCACGGATATCGCCCCCGACAATCTTGCCAAAAGCCCGTTCTTCCGCAACCACATCAAGAAGATCATCCTGTATCTGAAATGCCCGGCCGATATGAACGCCGTATCGCTCCAGTGCTTCCACCTGCCGGTCTGACCCTGATCCGATGAGACCTCCAAGCGCCGTCGAAAGGCGAAAGAGAGCGCCGGTCTTCTTTTCGATCATCGCAAAATACTCTCTGACCGTGACACTCCTTCTGCCGGGGAACTGAAGATCAACCGCCTGTCCTTCGCAAACGTCCAGCAGCGCCTTCGTGAACCGGGTGGACAGCCTGATCTGGACTGGACTTCCGGTCCGCTGCAGTGAGTCATAACCGAGGCCGAGGATGAGATCACCTGCCAGGATCCCGCTGTCAACTCCCCAGAGTGCATGGACTGAGGGCAGACCTCTGCGCGTCGGCGCATGGTCCATAATATCGTCATGGATCAGGGTAAAACTGTGCAGCAGTTCAACCGCCACGGCGGCATGCATTGCCTGCCGCGGCTGGCCACCGACCGCCTGACACGAGAGCAGAGTGAGAACCGGCCTGATCCGTTTTCCGCCGGCACGGATGACATGCTTCGTAACTTTCATCATCTCCGGCGGACGGGTTTCGCGGACGATGGCCAGGAGGCCCGCGTCAATTCGCCGGCGGAGCAGTGAGTACCGTTGCCGAGCGGTTCTCTCCGTCATGAGATTGATGTCAGCGGAGCCTTCTTCAGGTCGCTGATCGTCGTTGATCCGGTCAGAAACATCACCCCCCGCATCTCTTCTTCCCATTGCCCGATGAGGCGCTTCAGGGAACGCACTCCCCCTTTCCGAAGTGCAAGCAGGAATACCCGGGCCGATGCCGCTATATCCGCGCCCAGCGCAAGGCATTTCGCTGCTTCGATTCCGTTCGAGATTCCGCCGGAGGCGACAATCGTCAGCGGGATGCTGCCTGTCCGATGTGCAGCCACTTCACGAAGCGAAGTCACAAGTGGAATACCCCAGTCCCAGAACGCGGATGACCGGTCCTTTTGCGGCCGTCTCAGGAGCTCGATCCCGGCCCAGCTTGTTCCGCCGGCACCGGCGACATCGATGTAACGCACGCCGCATTCGATCAATCGCCGCGCAACATCACCGGATATCCCTGCACCGATCTCCTTCACGATCACCGGGACCGGAAGGGTTCGCACCAGGCGCTCGACACCAGCAAGAACGCCGCGGAAATTCGGATTTCCTTCAGGTTGGAGAAACTCCTGAAGGGGATTCAGGTGAACCGCCAGCGCATCTGCCTCAGTCATTTCCACAAGACGCTCTGCATCCGCGCTGCCCAGCCGGACCACTTCCGCCGCACCGATGTTCCCGATGACCGGGATCGTCGGAGCACAGGCCCGCACCGCCGTGAATGACCGGAGGTACCGGCTGTTTTCAAGAGCCTGGCGCTGGGAACCGACCCCGAGCGGAATCTGCAGTTCCTCGCAGACAGATGCGAATCCACGGTTGATCCTGAGCGCATCAGAATAACCCCCGGTCATGCAGGAGATCATAAGGGGAAGGCGGATCGTCCTTCCGAGAAATGTGGTGGAGAGATCGACCTCGGATAGATCAATTTCGGGAAGAGCATTGTGGACAAACTCGATACGTTCCAGGCCGGTCAGCTTGTTCTGAAACCGAACATCCCTGGAGACCGCAAGCTCAACATGCTGTTTCTTCCGCGACGACGTTGTTCGCGGACTCCTGGATCCGGGCATCGTTTGTACACTGGGGATGGAAGAGGTTTGGTCCGGGTATGATAGGAATTTGACCCTGAAGAATCAAGAACCGGGAGTCCGCATGAGACTGCCTCACGACGGTGGCCGGTTTGATCCGGCAATTAAACAACACCGGACCCCAACCAGGCTTGCTATGCCGATGCTCTTCGTGAGATCACACCAGGAAGAACAAGACACCGGCATACCCTGGCGGGCAGTTTCGTTGCTTCTCAAAACAATGTTCCCTATCTTGTTTTGATTTTTACTCATATTCCCGAACTCGAGTTTCAATGCGTGCAATTATACCGGTAGCCGGACTTGGAAGCAGACTCCGGCCCCACACCTACACACTCCCGAAAGTCCTACTCAGCGTCGCCGGCAAACCAATCCTCGCTCATATCATCGACAAGATCATCAAGGAGGGAATCACCTCCGCAACTCTGGTCGTGGGACACATGGGCGATATGATCCGCAGCTACCTCTCCGCGAGCTATCCTGATTTTCCGATCGACTATGTCGAGCAGGAAGAGCACCTGGGACTCGGACATGCGATCTACATTTCGAGCCATACCATCACCAGTGAACCGATCCTGATCATTCTTGGTGATACGATCTTCGATGTCGATCTCAAGCCGGTCCTGAAAGGGCGCGAGTCCGCACTCGGGGTCAAGGAAGTGGAGGATCCGCGCCGCTTCGGTGTTGCCGAAACGGTCGACGGGTATATCGTCAGGCTCGTCGAGAAACCGGAGAAACCTCTCAGCCACCTCGCGGTCGTAGGCCTCTATTATATTACCAACACAGCGTTGCTTGTCAGCTCACTCCGGGAACTTGTTGAGAAGAACATACGCACGAAGAACGAGTACCAGCTGACCGATGCCCTTCAGATGATGCTGGATCGCGGCGAGAAGATGAAGCCGTTTACGGTAGAAGGGTGGTATGATTGCGGAAAGCCGGACACTTTGCTCTCGACGAACAAAGCACTCCTGGAAACCCATGCACGGTCGAAGCAACTCCCCGGCGTTATTCTGGTCGACCCGGTCTATGTTTCTCCGACGGCAAAGCTGACAAATTGTGTGATCGGTCCGTACACCACTGTTGGCAAGGACGCGGTGATCAATGAATCGATCGTCCGGAATTCGATTATCAGCGAAGGCGCCCGGGTTCACCGGGCGATGCTGGACAACTCGATTGTTGGCAACGGTTCTGTGGTAAAAGGTAACTACAAACGGATCAACGTCGGAGGATCGTCGGAGATTGACTTTTATTAAGGCATCGTGTCTGTCACACGCGATACCCTGTTCCGGTCCCCGCTGACACTCCGCCTCCTCAGATACCCCAAACAGCACAAGAGGAAGACATGTCGTATTTCTTCACTTCGGAGTCCGTCTCCGAAGGACATCCCGACAAGATCTGTGACCAGCTGTCGGATGCCATTCTCGATTCGATCCTGGCCCAGGACAAACATGCCCGCGTGGCATGCGAAACACTCGTCACCACCGGCCTTGTCTTTCTCGCAGGCGAAGTAACGACAAAGGGTTACATCGAGATTGCTGACCTTGCACGCACCGTGATCCGGAGTATCGGTTATACGAATGCCGACTACAGATTTGATGCCGATTCATGTTCCGTGATTTCAACGATCCATAGTCAGTCACCTGACATTTCGCGGGGAGTCGACAAAGGAGGTGCGGGTGACCAGGGGATGATGTACGGGTATGCAACAACGGAGACTCCTGAATACATGCCGATGCCGATCATGTACGCCCACAAGCTGGTGAAACGGCTGGCTGATGTCCGGAAGAAGAAACAATCTCCCATGCCGTATCTCCGTCCTGACGCGAAGTCGCAGGTCACCATCGAGTATAAAGGGCGAAAGCCGGTCAGAGTCCAGAATGTCGTCATCTCGACCCAGCATGATCCGAACGTGAAGCAGTCGCAGATTCGCCGGGATGTCATCGAGCATATTGTGAACAAGGTGATTCCTCCGGGGCTTCTGGACAAGCAAACGGTGATTCATGTGAACCCGACCGGGCGATTCGAAATCGGCGGACCGCACGGTGACACCGGCCTGACCGGGCGCAAGATCATCGTCGACACCTACGGTGGACGGGCTCCCCACGGCGGCGGTGCTTTTTCAGGCAAGGATCCCTCGAAGGTCGATCGAAGCGCTGCGTACGCGGCACGTCATGTGGCAAAAAACATCGTCGCTGCGGGCATCGCGGACGAGTGCCTCCTCGAAGTGGCGTACGCCATCGGCGTGGTCGATCCTGTCTCGATCCGGGTAAACACCTTCGACACAGGGCGGATTCCCGACTCCACCATTGCAAAAATCGTCAGGAAAGAGATCGATCTGACGCCGCGGGGGATCATCCGCCGGCTTGACCTCCTCCGCCCGATCTACCGGCGGACCGCCTCATACGGGCATTTCGGCCGGAACCTCAAGGATTTCACATGGGAGAAACTCGACCTGGTCGATACTCTCCACAAGGCAATCAAACGCTAATCAACAATAAGGAACAGAGTCGACGCTTATGGATGCAAAAGCTGGTGTATACAAAGTTGCTGATCTGAAACTTGCCCGCGAAGGGGAACGGCTCATCGAATGGGCCGAGTCGCGGATGCCTGTGCTCGACGCACTGCGTGTCAAATACAAGAAGACAAAACCGTTGAAAGGCTACAGGATTGCAGGATGTCTGCATGTTACCAAGGAAACCGCTGTTCTAGTCAAAGCATTCGTTGATGCCGGCGCCCGGGTCAGCTGGTCTGGATGTAACCCTCTTTCAACAAACGACGCTGTCGCGGCAGCGCTGGCCAAAAGCGGAGTCTCGATCTTCGCCTGGCACGGGATGAACGTAAAGGAGTTCTATTGGTGCATCGAGCAGACGCTCAAGATGCATCCGAACCTGACTCTTGATGACGGCGCCGACCTGATCTTCACCATTCACAACGATCATCCCGAATTTGCCCAGAAGTATGTCATCGGCGGCACGGAGGAGACCACCACCGGCGTGCATCGTCTGAGGGCGATGGCCGCAGCCGGGAAGTTGAACTACCCGGTAATTGCAGTCAACGACGCGGAAACAAAGTGGGACTTCGATAATGTTTATGGCACAGGGCAGTCGACCCTCGACGGTATCCTCCGGTCCACCAGCGTCCTGCTTGCAGGGAAGAACGTCGTTGTGGCCGGCTATGGTCATTGTGGCAAGGGTGTCGCCTCGCGCGCAAAAGGGCTCGGCTCCAATGTCATCGTCACCGAGATCAAGCCGACCGCAGCTCTCAAGGCGACTCTCGAGGGTCACCGGGTCATGAAGATGGACGAGGCGGCAAAGGTTGGTGACGTGTTCATCACGGCGACCGGAGTCCGCGATGTCATCACAGCCCGCCACTTCGAGTCGATGAAGGACGGTGCGATCGTCTGCAATACAGGACATTATGACTGCGAGATCAACATCGATGATCTCGAGCGGATGGCAAAATCGAAGAGGACGATACGTAAAGACAACGAGGAATATCTGTTGCGCGGAGGCCGGCGGATCTATGTCCTCGCTAAGGGGCGCCTTGTCAACCTCGCCGCCGCCGAAGGTCATCCGTCAGAAGTGATGGACATGTCTTTCGCCAACCAATTCATGTCGCAGCTCCGCCTTGCCGAACTCGACAAGAAAGGAAAACGGCTCGCGAACACGGTTCATGATATCCCGCCCGAACAGGACCAGGAGATCGCCCGTGTGAAACTCAGCACAATGAAGATCAAAGTCGACCGCCTTTCGAAGGAACAGAAGCGCTACATTACCGATTACAGCTCCGGTACGTAGCCCCGCCTTTTGCCCCCCCCTCCCCCCCCGCTTCAATCCGGGGGGAGGTTCTTCCCGTCAGAGTCCTGCCGCAATCATCAAGAGGGGAGATCCGATGTACTCTCTCATTGTGTTGTGCGCGATCGTCACACTGTGTCCTGGTACCGTCCATGCTCAAATCAGCAGATTCCCCTACGTGGAGACATTTGATGACCAGGCTCCTCCGGGACTCCCCGCCGGCTGGAGCTCATCGTCCAACAGAACGGCGGGGCAGAATGATTTTGTGACTGCTTCCAGTTCACCCGCTTCACCACCCAATGCGCTTCTGTCGACCAACGCGACCGTAGAGCAGTGGGTCGCATCCGGCCAACTCGATTTCACCGGGCTGGTCCCCGACTCCTTGTTCCTCTCGGTCCGGCGCTCAGCGTCACACGGAGCACCGGTTGTCATTGAGTGCTCGTCCGACGGTGGAGCGACATTCGTGCTCATCCTGCCTGACTCCGTTCTGCCGGACGGGTCCACCGACTATCTCCACCTTGCGTATCCTCTCCCATCGGCACTCGCCCATGTCGCGCGAGCGGTGATCCGGTGGCGGGTAATCCCCGTGGCAACGGGGACCGCCGGCACAATCCGACTTGACAACGTACGCGTTACAGCACTCCATCAATTCGATCTTGGGATCGAATCATTTTCATACGACCAGGCGGTTCAGACGATCAACGCAGCTGTATACAATGCGGGGACGGAAGATGTCGATGGATTCACTCTTGCACTGTTCCACGATCAGGACCGGGATTCGGTTGCTGAACTATCCGAGCTGCTCGGCACAACAGATCATCCCGGAGTTCTCGCCCGCCGGGACTCCGCCATCGCCATGGTTCCCGCAAGCCCGCCGGGTCCGGGAGCACACCGGATGATCGGTATCCTTTCTGCCGTGAAGGACAGCAATCCGTTCAACGATACCCTGAGAACGGATCTGACCTTCGCGTACCCTGTCTCATCACTGGTCATCAACGAGTTGATGTACCGACCACTCGGCGGCGGGAGTGAATATATCGAACTCTACAATCCCGGAACGGCAGCCGTCAACCCGGTCGGATGGATTGTGTCTGACCGGCCGGGAGCCGATGGAGAAGCAAACGAAGTCACTTTCCCGGACAGCACACCATTGCTCCGGCCCGGCAGTTACCTTCTCATTGGCACGGACTCGCTCATCGTCCGCCAGTTCAGCTCGCTCCCCGCCTCGGTGGCCGTCATCCCTGCCGGATCTCTGACCCTGAACAACGACGGTGACTGTATTCTCCTTCTGGACCCTGTAGGAACGGTGGTCGACAGCGTCCCGTACGAACCTGAATGGCATCATACGGCAACCCTGGACGAAACGGGGCGGTCCCTGGAAAGGATCAGTCCGTTTGTGGCCGGTTGGGACCGCAGGAACTGGAGCAGTTGTACCAGACCGGAAGGAGGGACTCCAGGGACTGTGAACAGTATTGCGTTGAATCACACAGGAGCGACAGAGCCGCTGACGTTCTCTCCGAACCCTTTTTCGCCGGACGGTGACGGACACGAGGACTTTGTTCTGATTCAGTTCGTTCTGCCCCCCGGCTCATATTCGTTCTCTCTTCGGCTGTTCGATACTGAGGGACGACAGATCAGGCAACTTGCCATCAATGAGCCGGCGGGCAGCAACGGATCTCTGCTCTGGGACGGATTGGACGACTACGGACAAAAGGCGCGCATCGGCATCTATGTCGCTCTTCTGGAAATCCATGGCGGGCGTGGCGAGGTGAGCGAGGCGATGAAGGGTGTGGTGGTGCTGGCGGGAAGATTGTAAGAGATATTTCTTGATCGCAAAGAGAAATCCTTGATCCTGCCTTCTTACTTTGGCGCCTTTGCGTCTTCGCGGTTTCCCCCTCCTCAACCACCAGAAAACAGAACAGCCCCGGGAAATCGCTCCCGGGACTGCTCAACGATCAGAATGGTCAGTTCCGATCAACGGATCATGAATACCTACCTGTCCTGTCCCGAAAAGCTCCCGTGCGTCAGGCGGTCAACCGAAGAAACAATTTCATTGATCGGCGTCGTCTTATCGAAGAAGAAATCGAGATGCTCGTCGAGATCAAGAAAGTCCTTATAGACGTCCTTAAATCCTGAAATGAACACGAATACGGTTTTCTTGTACCGATCCATTTCCCGTGCGAACGCATGGAGTTTCAAGCCGTCCAGCCTCGGCATCCGGATATCTGAAATGATCAGATCAATATCGAATCTTGCCAGGATCTGGCATCCCTCTTCCCCGTCGATCGCCGTGTGGACCATATAGCCGGATTCAAAAAACGAGTCTTTCAGCAACCGGAGATAGTCTTCGTTGTCATCGACCAGCAGAATTGTCATAAAGCCCTTTCTGAGATGCGGTTCTGATTGTCATGTAATCCAAAACCGAGCCAGAACAAAACGTTGAAAAACAGCCAAAAAACGAAAAAGTGCTCAGGGAGGAGTGGAAAGATTTTCCACCGTTCGAAAAAGGAAGGTCAAAAATGGATCAATTGTTCAACAGATCCTCGTATCTGTCCGAAGTCAGCCGGAAGGTCTCCCATTCGTCCAGACGGTGAGCCCCCAGCTTCCTGTAGAAGCCGATCGCCGGAGTGTTCCAGCTCAGCACGACCCATTCGAGCCGGCCGCAGCCCCTCCGTTGGGCCTCACGAACCACCGCATGAAACAGGGCAAGACCGATTTTCTTCTTCCGGTATGAGGGAAGGACGAACAGATCTTCCAGGTAAAGCACAGGAAAGGCACCGAAGGTCGAGTACGTTTCGAAGATGATCGCATACCCGACCGCTCTTCCCTCCTCCTCAGCAAGAAACACTTCGAACCGCGGGTGCTCTTGTTTCATTTCTTCGATCAGGCGGCGGCGTGCTTCCGCGTCGGGCGGGTCCATTTTTTCATACTCGGCCAGTGCTGCGATCAGGGAAAGAACCGATTCACCGTCATCAGGGGTGGCAATTCGAATGTTCATATTTCCCTCGCTTCATGCGGAACCGGTCGGAAGATCTCGGCCAGCATGCAGCGCGCACTCCCTCCGCCGACCGTCTCGATCGTCGGGAGCGCTGAGTGAATAAGCCGGGAGCCGGCTGAAACCAGGATGGTTTTCTGTGCTGACGAAAGTGAATCGAATGCCGAGGTCGACATCACCCAGAGCAGATGGTCCGCCTTGTTCCTGACCTGCAGCATATTACCGGCGAAGGCGAGAAGCTGTTCGACTGTGATTTCGACAACCGTCCGTCCGCCGCGTGTGAGACTGTTCACCACCCCCCTTTTCTCTTCCGTTGCACTGATCACCCCTGTGCATATCACAGCAGTGGACAAGCCGATCGCCAGGACCACATTGGTATGATAAATCGGCTGCGGACTTCCCTCCGGAGTCCGGATCAGATCGGTATGAAACGTGACGATCTCCCTGAAGCCTGACCGTGAAGCGAATTCAGCCAGCACCACCGGATCGGTCCTGGAAGAAAGGGCCGCGTAGATCACGGAGTTCCTCCGGTCAAACACCATGCTCCCGGTCCCCTCAAGAAATTTCCCATCCCGCTCGAAAGCCGTGAGGTCGATCATCCGGCCGTAACAATGGGAATGCCGGAGTGAGTCAACAATATCGGTCCGCCGTTCGAACCGCCGGTTCTCCCCTTCCATCGGGTAGAGGATGATCGTTCCGTTCGGGTCAGTCGAAAACCAGTTGTTCGGAAAAAGAGCATCCGGCTTTCCGGGTTCCTCCGAATCATCGAACTCGATGACATCGACTCCTTCATCGCGGAGCAGATCCCTCAGTCCCTCAAATTCCCTAAGCGCCCGGCTCTGGATCTCCGATGCGACGAGATCCGGCATCCGGTACTGGAAATGATTCGACCCGGCGGTTGTCTCGTTGTAGCCAAACCGGCGCGGCCGGACCATCAGCACGGTGTCGGCAAACTCTGCTGTATTGTTCATCCCTGCCATGCCAGCAAATGTACAGAAAACGGTCTGAGTGTCAAGAGAGGGAGCGTTGTTCATCCGTGCATGAGGACCTGCCCGATGATACGGATCGCTTGATTGTCAGACCCTCATTCCCGATATTGCGGCGCTTCATTGATTCGCCCCCTTTCATTCCCTGAGTCCAATAACCGAGGTATCCCGCATGCAACTGCTCCTCCGCACAATCCTGTTCGCAGCGCTGTTGTTTCAACCCTCGTTTCAAACTTTCGCCCAGAAGCTGGACATGAAGAAACTTCATGGGTTGAAAGCCCGGAGTATCGGACCGGCCGGGATGAGCGGGCGGGTGACGTCGATCGATGTGGTGAACGACAATCCCCAGATCATCTATGTCGGCACCGCGTCGGGAGGACTCTGGAAATCGGAAAGCGGCGGGACTGACTGGAAGCCGATCTTTGATACGCTTGCCGTCGCATCGATCGGCGCGGTGGCGGTGGACCAGCAGAACCCTGCGATCGTCTGGGCCGGTACCGGAGAAGGAAACCCGCGGAACAGCATGACGAACGGTGACGGCATCTACAAAAGCATCGATGGAGGACGTAGCTGGTCTCTCATGGGCCTGAAGGACACACGTGCGATTCACCGGGTGATCATTCACCCCGGCAACTCTGATGTCGTGTACGTCGGTGCCCTGGGCGCACCCTGGGGAGAAAACCCGGAACGCGGGGTCTACAAGACAACGGACGGAGGCGCGACGTGGAAGAAGATTCTGTACGTGGATGAGAAGACAGGCGTCGCTGACCTCGTCATGGACCCCTCCAACCCGAACAAACTGATTGCCGCGATGTGGGAGTATCGGCGCTGGCCATGGTTCTTCAAATCAGGCGGCCCCGGATCCGGTCTGCTTGTCACGTTTGACGGAGGAGCCACGTGGACAAAGCGAACCGACAAGGATGGACTCCCTGAGGGTGACCTCGGACGGATCGGACTGGCGATCGCTCCGGGGAAGCCGGAACGCGTCTATGCGCTGATCGAATCGAAGAAGAATGCTCTCTACCGGTCGGACGACGGCGGATTCAAATGGACCAAAGTGAGCGACAAGAATATCGGCAACAGGCCGTTCTACTATGCTGATATCTATGTCGACCCCCACAACGAAAACCGGATCTACAATCTCTACTCGGTTGTCTCCAGGAGCGAGGACGCCGGAAAGACATTCGAAACCTTTATTCAATGGTCCGACATCCACCCTGACCATCACGCATGGTGGATCCATCCGGATGATCCCGATTTCATGATCGACGGAAACGACGGCGGCCTCGCCATCACCCGCGACGGCGGCAGAACCTGGCGCTTTATCGAGAACCTTCCGCTCGCCCAGTTCTATCATATCAACGTTGATAACGAAACTCCCTACAACATCTATGGCGGCATGCAGGACAACGGTTCCTGGCGTGGTCCGAACGAAGTGTGGCGAAACGGAGGGATCAGAAATTCATACTGGCAGATGGTCCTGTTCGGCGACGGATTCGACGTGGTGCCGGATCCCGCCAATGCGCGCTACGGCTATGCGATGTCACAGGGAGGAGCGGTTGCGCGGTACGATATCGAAACGGGAGAGCAACGGCTGATCCGCCCCATGCATCCCGACGGGATCAAACTGCGGTTTCACTGGAACGCCGGGATGGCGGCAGATCCGTTCGATGAGAGGACGATTTACTACGGCAGCCAATTCCTGCACAAGAGTACTGACCGCGGAGAAACCTGGCGCGTGATCTCACCTGACCTGACAACCAACGACACCACGAAACAGAAGTACGAAGAAAGCGGCGGCCTGACATTCGATGTCACCGCAGCGGAAAACCATACTACGATTCTGACCATCGCCCCGAGCCCGGTGAAACAAGGGGTGATCTGGGTCGGCACGGACGACGGGAATGTTCGGATCACCACGGACGGGGGCGGTTCCTGGACCAACCGTGTGGATGAAATCCCCGGCGTGCCGGAAGCAACATGGGTTCCTCAGATTCATCCATCCTCCCACGACGCCGGTGAGGCGTTTGTTGTGTTCGATAACCATCGTCATAACGACTGGACACCGTACGTGTACCATACACGAGATTACGGAAAGACCTGGAGCAGGATCGCAGACGGAGAAAAGGTCTCAGGGTATGCGCTCTGCATCGCCCAGGACCGCGTCGCGCGTGATCTGTTGTTTCTCGGAACGGAATTCGGACTCTATTTGAGTATCGATGCCGGGAAGAACTGGACGAAGTGGCAGAACGGTTACCCCACTGTTTCGACGATGGATCTGGTGATTCATCCGCGCGATGAGGATCTGGTGATCGGCACATTCGGACGTGCCGCATATGTGCTGGATGATATCCGGCCGTTGCGTGAGCTTGCAATGCAGGGATACGAACTGATGGACGCTCCTCTTCACCTGTTCCCGATCCCACCGGCACAGCACGCCTGGCGGAAATCCCCTGCCGGCGTTCTGTTTACCGGGGCGGCCGAGTTCAGCGGGGAGAATCCGATGTCAGGTGCCATGATCTCGTTCGTCTTCAATCCGGATACAACAAAGAAACAGGAAGAGAAAGAAGAAGAGAAATCTGATTCTGACAGGAAACCGTCGACGACAGCCGGCGATACGATCACCGTTCGGGTGAAGAACAGTGAAGGGACTGTGATCAGGACGTTCAAGGAGAAAGGGGAGGCGGGACTCAACAGAATCCGGTGGGGAATGAACCGGAAAGGGGTCCGCTGGCCGGGATCGGAGAAGCCGAAGCCGGGTGCGCCGGAACCGGGCGGGCCGCTCGTGCTGCCCGGCAGGTACGAGATCGTCCTGAGCAATGGTGAACATGCGGATTCCGGCATGGTGGAAGTGCTGATGGATCCCCGGATGTCGATTGCCGAAGCAACCGTGCTTGAGAACGACCGGCTGCTCGACCAGCTTATGTCACGCGTCGAGCTCGCCACCAGCGGCACGGACCGGCTGAATGATGCGAAGAAAGTGATCGAGCGTGTTCAGGAGTATCTGAAGGACAGAAATGAAGATACGACGGCCGTCATCAGGGATCTGAAAGAAAAGGGGAAGGCATTTCAGGACTCGATCAAGACATTCAATGAAATGGTGGAGAGTCCCGATATCCAGGGGATCAAGAGCTCTCCGGATGTTCTGACCTCGAAACTGAACCTCGCCGACTGGTATCTGAATTCCTCCTGGTCAGCCACCAGCGAGAATGACCGCCTCGCCCTGGCACAGGCCGAAGAAGCGCTCGCACGGTTCCTGGACCGGATCAACCGCTTTTTCTCAGACTCATGGCCTGAATACAAAACAGCCTACGAAGCGGCGGATCTGACTTTGTTTGAAAGCTATGAGCCGATCGGGATGGAGGGAGGAATGAATTGACGACTGAGGCTGTTGATTGGAAACTTAATGGAAAAGAACAAGGGCTCTGCGAGGAGCCCTTTCTCTGACAATAATCACCGTCGATCGACACCTGATACTCTCTTACCCGACCCCCATCTTCCCTTCCACAATCTCCATTGCCTCTTCCATCATCATTTTACTGGTCTTCCGAAGCGACTCAACCTCATCGCTCTTCCAGCCGACGAATTCCTCTTCGGACAGACTGCTCAGGTTGATCTTGACATTCAGGGCCGCCCCTTCACATGCCGCATGCAGCATCAGTGCGCTCACACCCGCGTCGCTGACCGAGTTCTTGTTTCCGTCCGCCGCCACCTCCTGCACCAGCGCCATTGCATCGATGCAGTGTTTCATTACTTCCAGCGGAACAAGCGCCGCTTCCTTGGTCGCTTCATTGATCGCCGCCTTGCGGAGAGCGATCTGCGGTTCTGCATCCTTCGGAAGCGAGAATGCTTCCATCACCTTGTTGAACGCCTCGGTATCCTTGTCGATCAGCTTTGTGAAGGTGTTCTTCAGCGCTTCCGCCCGCTCGCGAATCCCTTTCATATCCTCTTCGACACCTGCGTATTTCTTCTTGCCGATTGTGAGGTTGCAGACCATGACGGTGAGGGCTGATCCGAGGGCACCCGCCAGGGCCGCAACACTTCCTCCGCCGGGCGCCGGCGACGAGGAAGCAAGTTCATCGATGAAATGATCAAGACGTTTCGTGACAAGCATAGTCGTTTCCGTTTGGTGAAATAATGTTCGGTCAGAGCTGAAACTCGATCACCTTTTTCCGGAGATCGAACGGTTCCAGCTGGCTCAGGCCAAGATGTTCAACGGCTGCCGAAA
>JAOUDE010000250.1 GCA_029859455.1 Ignavibacteria bacterium
AAGTCCCTTGATGACCGTCGGCTCGACGAACCAGCCGCCCGAACAACGGCCCGGAACCGACACCTGCTTCCCGCCGCAGAGAAGCGTTCCTCCTTCCTGCTTCGCCAGATCGATATAGGACAGAATCTTGCCGAGATGGGCCTCGGAATTCACCGCACCCAGATCGGTCGTTGCATCTTCGGGATCTCCGACGATCAGTTCCCTGGTTCGACTGACGAAGTCTTCGCGGAATTGTTCGTAGAGCGGTTCTTCAATATAGATCCGTGAACCGCAGAGGCAGATCTCTCCCTGGTTCGCGAACGATGACCGGATCGTTGTTTCAAGCATTTCCTCGTACAGTGAGGGACTGCTGTCTGCAAAGATCAGGACCGGGTTCTTTCCTCCCATTTCCAGAGAGAGCTTCTTGAACAGGGGGGCGGCAGTTCGCGCAATATCCCTCCCGGTCCGGGTTCCTCCGGTAAAGGTGATCGTCGGAATTTCCGGATGTGCCGCAATCGCCTTCCCGACCTTTGCGCCGTAACCCTGCACGATGTTCAGAACGCCGGCCGGGAGACCCGCTTCGGCACACAGAAGTCCCAGTTCATGGGCAGTCATCGGCGTCAGCTCGGACGGTTTTGCCACCACACAATTTCCTGCCGCGAGCGCGGGGGCGATCTTCCAGGTGAAGAGGTAGAGCGGAAGGTTCCAGGGAGAGATCGCACCGACAATGCCGACCGGCCTGCGAAGAGTGTAGTTGAAACCACGACGTTCCATCGGGTGCGACTCACTGGAAAACCCCTGGATTGCCCCTGCGAAGAACCGGAAATTCGTACAGGCGCGGGGGATGTCGACCGACCGTGCAACATGAACCGGTTTTCCGTTGTCGGCAGATTCCATTTGCGCGAGTCTCTCCGTATCCCGCTCGATCAGGTCGGCAATCCGCGCGAGAATCCCCGAACGTTCGGGGACAGGCATGTTGGACCACTCACCGAATGCTGAGCGTGCAGCATCGACTGCCTTGCCGACATCATCGGGCCCGGAGTCGGGTACCCTGGAGAGGACCTTTCCGGTTGCCGGATTCAGGTTGTCGAAATAGGAACGGGAGAGCGGGGGAAACGGTTTCCCGTTGATGAAGTTGGAGAGTTCCATCAGGCGCAAACCTTATTTGTTCCCGCCGGGGGAATAGCGGAAGCCGAGGCTTTGCCGGACATGGTCGGGAAGCTCAGGAAGCCGGGATCGTGGTATCAGAAAGGTCGACAGATTAACCAGATCACCAAACACCCGGTATTTGTCAACGGTTGCCTTCAGGTAGTTGTACCCCGTCGATCCCCCGGTGCCGAGTTTGTTGCCGATCATTCTCTGGGCCATCAATGCATGGCGGGAGCGCCATGTCGTGAACAGTTCATCGATATCCATCAGCGCGTTCAGCAGCCGGAAGGGAAGGTGCAGCATCGGCTCATCACGGTACAGAAGAATGAACAGCGCGGCCTGGGTTGATTTGTGGGACAGGCGCCGCCTTCCTTTTTCCATCAGTTCCCGATGTTTTTCTTCCTCCAGAATGACGCTGAAGTTTTCCTCGTTCGCGGTGACCTCGCGGAGCTGCGCGTCCTTTTCTTCCTGGGATGAGACCTGGTTGGCGATGATCGTCTTCCTGTCTCCCTCGAGCATGTCATGGACGGCAAGACCGTAGTGTTTCCAGAAATCAAACCCCTGGAAGTCCAGAAACGGGGTACGCTCAAGCCATCGTTCGATCAGCCGGAGCAGCGATGGTTCTTCCTCGGCTTTCCGGAGGAGATCCTGGTGTTCCTGTTTCAGCGGCGCATAATAGCTCTCCTTATTATAGAGCAGTCGCTGTCCGGGGTTCATCCCCATTCGATTCTCGATCAGCCGGAACTGGTAACTCTGAAACCCTGAAGCAGGATACAGCATGTCCCGAAAATCGAGGAAGTCGAGTGCGGTCATCGTCTCGAGCACATTCAGCTGGTCGACCAGGATCCGCTGGATCTCAATGATACGGTGGAGCCGTGTCACAGCGATGCCGACTTCCCGTTCATCGACCAGTCCTTACGAAACACCGCAATGACGGCATCCATTTCATGGAGGATCTGCTTGAACCAGAGTTCGTAGACCTGGTGGACGGTGATAAACAATAGTTCGTCATGAGCCGGCGCACCAAACTCCACGCTCCGTAGTTTCTGGCTTCCAAGAAGCGAATCGAGGCAGAGATATTCTGAATAGTAGGCAGGTGTTTCGGGTTTCATCGTGAGCTGGCGGTCGTGAGTGGGTCAGGTTCGGAGCTCCGTCGGGGAGCGGGTTTCCGGTCAAAACAAAACCTGACTAAAAACTAACAAAAGCGGGGAAGAAGGCAAGAGATACGAACCGGATCAGATCATGTCGGCGGCCGTACCAGTGAGAGCTGTTCCGGTGATACAAGCGAAAGAGCAATCAGCTTTCCCATGACGGTTTCCGTCATCTCGCTCGAAAACGCAAACTCATAGCGGATATCAAGGACATACGCCTTGAGTCTCATCTTCATCAGCGAGCGGCCCTGATGAACTTCGTTCCTGACGGTAACAGCGATCGGCTTGTTCAGATAGGCATAGCGTGAGACCGCGGCCGCCTCATAGGCAATCCTCCGGGCCGCGACGAGATCGACATCGGGAGGGAGAAAGAATTCGGCAACTACCTGGCAGTTCGACTCCCCGGAGTTGGCATTGGAAACGGAATGGCTCACGATTTCCGCGTTCGGGATCGAGACCAGCGAATCATCCGGTGTCTGTACGCGGACCGTCCGGAGTCCGATATTCACCACTTCCCCGTAATGCTCACCGATCTCAATTTTGTCTCCCACCTGAAATGGCCGGTCGAACAGAATCGTGATCCCTCCGAAAATATTCTTCAGGATATCCTGCGAAGCGAATCCGATCGCAATGCCGGCTGATGCTGCGAACGCGACCACGGTTGCCATCGGGGTGGCGAGCACTTCAACGATGATCGTGTAGAATGCAATCGTCCAGCCGAGTATACGGCTGACCGGGATAAACCCCTTGATAGTCAGGCGAAACTGCGTCCATCGTTCGGCTACCGCGCTGAGCAGCTTCGTAAAGTATTTGATGGCGAAATACGCGATCACAAGAACGATGATTGACCAGATGATCCTGCCCATGCTGAACGACCATTGTGGTTTGGCCTCGGTGACAGTATCCATGAGACCTGTGGCAGCGTCCTTCAGGATTCCCGACGAATCCGGACTCACCTGTGCTGAGATTTCCCAAGGGAGAAAAAGCAGGGGCAGGAGGAGCAGGAGAGAGAGAATAGTTGCTTTCATTATCAATCTAATGGATAATGTTCTTTGATGTCAACGTGCGAACTGCCGATCGGTAAAGCAGAGGGTTGATCCGAAAGAGATTCCCCTGCTCAATGAGAAGGCCTTTTGCCACCAGCCGCCGGATAAGAAGGAGACTTTCCTGCAGATCCTGATGAAAAATCTCTGCATGTTCCGCGGCACTGAGCGTCTCGTGCTGAAGTACTGCCGCCAGGGCAAACAGGTCCGTAGCGGGGAACTGATTCAGGGTGTTCGAATCGGGCGGAGTGAACGAAACGAAGACTGTGTCGTCTTTCACTTCAATGCATGCAGACAACCAGCAAAGCATCGCAAGAGTAATGTTGCCCGAGGCGACTTCATTGATGCGATCGAGGCAATCCTCCATCAGATATGCCTGTTTCTCCTCCTCCGTTTCCATCTGTTGATATTTTTTTGACTGTTCGATCGACGGAGGCGGCTGAAACCGGAGGTCGTAACCGCTGATCCGGTGTCTGCTCATGATGATGTTTTCGATCTCCTCATGGGCAATTCCCGCGAGGTGAATCTCCCGGCGGAAAAACCGCGGGATGGTGAGAACTTTCTCAAAATAGCGCCAGGTGTAGCGAGTGGATGTCACCACCCAGTAGACGGAGTGCGACGTGGTGGAAATCAGCAGGAGGAGCCGTTCGAGGGCACTGAACCCGCCCACTTTCCTCATGAAAAGATTCTGGATATCCTCAATCAGAACAACCATGGGATGCGGCAGGTTCGCCAGCCGCTGTTCGAGGTCATCGAATGATTCTCCCTGAGCTCCGCCCAGAGTTTCCAGCAGGATGTTCAGCAGGTCCTGTTCGGCATAAACGGAACGTCCTGCGAGATTGATGCGATGGACCGGCAGTGACTGATACACCTCTTTCGTTGCACATTGAAGGATCGTTGTCTTCCCGCTTCCTTTCTCCCCCACCAGCGCCATCGCTCCGACGCTGGTCTCCCTCCATGAACGAAAATCCTCCTCGACCGCCTCCAGGTCCTCAAAACGTCCTCCAAAGAAACTTCGGTCTTCAAGAGGTTCGATGCGGAAGAGTCGGCGGTACGGGAACGGGAGAGCGTTGATCCTGACGCGCACCGTGTTGAGCCATCGCGAGAGA
>JAOUDE010000012.1 GCA_029859455.1 Ignavibacteria bacterium
CAGGTTGACACGCCGCAGAACGCGTACACCACACCGCAGACTCCGTTTGTAGCCGGGTTCCTCGGAGCGGCCAACATCGTCGATGCCAGCATCGACCGCGCAGCGGCACAGATCATCCTGCAGGACGCGATATTCCCGTTCCCTGCCGAGTGCGGATCCGCATTACATGGCGATCTGACGGTGGCTGTGAAACCTGAGAACATCATCCTCTCCCGGTCGGCGGAGGGGGGAGCGGTGGAAGGGGAGGTACAATCGGTGGAATATCAGGGATTCCTGGTCAGCCTTCGTATCTCGGTTGCAACGTTGATGCTCAGGTCAGTCGCCCTGGCCTCTGCGTTTCCATCGATTCCTGCCGCCGGTGACCGCGTGTTCCTCACTATCGACTGGCCCCGCTGTTCATTTTTTGACAAGCGCCAATGAAGCGTCCCGCAGCCGGTTTTCTACTCGCCGCCATCCTGTTTGCGCTGCTTGGCCTCTTCGTCTTCTTTCCTGTCGCCTATGGTATGTTGGGAACTCTCCGGTCACCGGACGGAATAACATTCGCCATCTACCAGGAGCTGTTCAACGATGGGCTCGGTTCGACAGTCACAGCGACTTTGAATTCCGTGTACGCTTCCCTGTTGACGGTTGTGTTTGGTGCCATCCTTGGAACCCTGCTGGCGGTCGGACTCTCGATGAAACGCTTTCGGTTCCGCCGGTTGGCGACATCGGTGGCGGTGCTCCCTGTGGCGATGCCTCCGCTCGTTGGCGTGATTGCAATTCTCTTTGTCTTCGGGGAAGGGGGGTTCGTTCCGAGAGTGATGGCGGAGTTGTTTCAGGTTCCGCAGGAACTGTTTGCTCTCACCGGCTTCGCCGGGATTGTGGCAGTTCATGTCTATGCGTTTCATGTCTATACGTTCCTCCTCGTCTCAAGCGCACTGGAAGGAATCGATGGCTCGACACTGGAGGCCGCTGCGATCCTCGGGGCAGGTCCGGGCCGCACGTTCTTCGCCGTTGTCCTTCCGGAGCTGCTTCCGTCGATCGTCGGGGCCGGGAGCCTGACATTCATGTCCAGCATGGCTTCGTTCTCGGCCCCGTTCCTCTTTGGAGGCGGAATGCCGTTCCTTACGACCCTGATCTATTCGACAAAACTGAACGGCGACCTCCAGCTTGCCGGCGCTCAGTCAACCCTCCTGCTTCTTGTCTCCGTGCTCTTCTTTATCCTGCTGACTGTATCAACAAGGAAGCAAAGGAAACGGGCCGAGGGAAAAGGACTCTCCGGACGCCGGCTGCCCGGCTTTTCGACCGTCGCGGAACGCGCGATCACTTCCGTGGTGCTGGTTCTTCTTGCGTTGGAAATGCTGCCGGTCCTGACGATCGTTGTGATCTCCCTTGCGCGGGAGGGTTCATGGACCTTCCAGCTTCTGCCGGGGGAGTACACGTTCGAGAATTACCTCCGGCTGTTTGGTGACCGGACCGTGTTCGAGCCGATCCTTCACAGCCTCTCCATGAGCGGCCTTGCTGTCGTCGCATCAGTCCTGATCGGCACCGGAGCAGCGTTTCTTCTTGTGAAAGGGGCCCTGCGGAGGTTCCGGAACATTCTCGATCCGGTTTTCTCAGGCACCTTTGCGATTCCGGGAACCGTTGTTGCCATTTTTCTGATCGTCACCTTCGGAGCTCCCCTGACGGTCACGGGGGGTGCGGTTCTGGTTGGCACATTCTGGATCCTTCCGCTCGCATACTTCATCAGGACATACCCGTTTGTGCTGCGGTCAGCCTCCTCGGCGCTTGACGGGATCGATCAATCGACGGTCGAGGCCGCCTCGATGTTCGGCTCCGGTCCCTGGTCCAGCTTCCGCCTCGTGATCCTTCCAATGATGTTCGGCGGGATCATGTCCGGGGCCCTGCTGGTGCTGATTACATCGCTCGGTGAGTTCCCCTCGTCGATCCTCCTGTATACACACTCGAACCGGCCGATTTCGATCGAGATCCTTTCCCAGTTACGCGGGTATAACTTCGGTTCAGCCGGCGCCTACAGTGTTGCCCTGCTCGGGCTGGTTCTGCTCTTCTCGTTCGTTTCAAGAGTTCTTTCCGGAGCGAAGAAGGGGAAGGGAGGGAGCTTTACCTTTTGAGTTGGAGGATTCCCCTTTTTTTGGTATGTTATGGGCTGATTTTGCCGGCCGTGGAGATTTTTGCGCGCCTGTAGCTCAATTGGATAGAGCGTTGGCCTCCGAAGCCAGAGGTTTCGGGTTCGACTCCCGACAGGCGCACTGACATTGCCGGCCGTCCCGGAAACCGGTTTCCCGATTATGACACCAACAGGAATGAACGAATGCTGAAACCAAAACGGAAGATTGGAAAGAAGGAACTGAAGCAGGACGCGCTCATCACCACGTATGCAAAGGTGACGGCAGCCTACGAGGAATACAAGAAGCCTCTCGGTATCGGGCTGGCGGTTGCGGTGGTATCCGTCCTGGCGATCGTCGCCTACATGAACAACCAGTCAACCAATGAGCAGAAAGCGGCTGTCCAGCTGGCCGAGATCGTTCCCTATTTCGACTCGGGCGATTTCAATGTGGCTATCGAGGGGATCCCGGAGCAGAACCTGGCCGGACTCCGTGCAATTGTCGACAACTACGGCGGAACAACGTCGGGCGATTATGCCCGTTTCTACCTGGCGAGAGCATTGTTCCAGCTCGACTCGTATGATGAAGCATTGGACCTCTATTCCGACTTCTCCGGGAATGGCGATCTGCTTCGGAGCGCGAGGGCGGCCGGGATGGCTGCCTGCTATGAAGGAAAGGGTCAGTTCCTCGAAGCCGCGGAGGCGTATGAACAGGCGGCCGCATATGACGGTCCCGAAAACCTCGCGGCACAGCATTTGAACAATTCCGGGCACAACTATGCCAGGGCGGGTATGAAAGAAAAGGCAGTCGCTATGTTTGAGAAACTGAAGAAGACATACCCAACCTCAATGTACGGTCTCTCCGCCGACCGTTTCCTGGCGGGCCTTTCCGGCTGATATCCACGCTGGTCGTTGCATCGATCATCTGCGGGAACTGATGCGCTTCTTACCCGATACGGAGCTTTCGAGGTCCGTTCTCAGAATGTCCACACCCGCAGTCGCGGGACTCTCTTCGCAAATGGTGGTTTCCGTCGTCGATACCGCAATGGTCGGGAGACTGGAGAACACCACGGTGGTCCTGGCGGCGATGGGACTCGGTATCCTTGCCGCCTGGGCAATCACAAGCGTCTTCTCGAGTCTCGCAACCGGTACCCATGTCATGACAGCGAGGCGGGCAGGCGAGGATGACCCCTCCGGAGCGGGAGCCGTCCTCAACAATTCCCTCGTGCTTTCGTTCGTCCTCGGATCGATTTTCGGTTTTATCGGCTACCTCTCATCATTTGCCATCCTCGATTTTTTCGCAAGCGATCCCCGCGTCGCGGTCGCCGGTGCGGCATACCTGGAGTGGCGGTTTGTGGGGCTGCTCTTCTTTCTGTTCGTCGTTTCGTACAGGGGGTTCTTTAACGGGATCGGCCATACGAAGATCTTCATGTACTCTGCGATCGCCGTGAATTGTTCCAACATCATTCTCAATTACCTTCTGATCTTTGGAACCTTTGGTTTTCCGAAGATGGGGATCGCCGGCGCCGGTTGTGCTTCGGCGCTGAGCAATGTGGTCGGTTGTCTCTTTTTTGTCACCGCAACTTTCCTTCCTGCATACCGAACAAGATACCGCTATTATCAGCGGTTTCGCTTTTCCTGGGATGTCATCAGGACTGTCGTAAGGGTTTCGATGCCGGTATCCTTTCAGAACATCCTGCTCCTTCTCGGCTTTTTGGTCTTTGTTGCCATCACAGGGATCGTCGGGACGAAGGAACAGGCGGCGAGCCAGGTGGTGATCACGGCGCTCTTCATGTCGTTCCTCCCCTGCTTTGGATTCGGCATCGGGGCTCAGACGCTTGTTGGCCAGAGTTTGGGGAAGGGAGAGTTTCAGCTCGCGAAGCGCTTCGGGATGGAGGCGGCCCGGCAGGCGACGATTCTCACAATCCTCCTCGGGGTTGTGTTTGTGTTCTTCCCCGAATGGATTATCCTGTTGATCACCACGGACCCTGAGGTCACAGAAGCTGCAATTCCGATTCTCCGGATCGCCGGCGTGACCCAGATTTTCTACGGGGCGGGGATCGTCCTCGCTCATACGCTGCAGGCTGCCGGCGCGACATTCTACGTTATGATGATCGAGGTTGTCACCCACTGGATTGTGTTCCTCCCCGTTTCTTACTTATTTGCCATGACATGGGGAGGGGGGCTGCTGGGCGCGTGGCTCGCGCTTCCTCTCTACATCGTATCGTACACACTCTTGATCTATCTCAAATACCGGAAGGATTCGTGGCTTCACATCAAAGTGTAGCCGGATGATCCCGAACTGATGAAATGGAAGCGGATACTGGCGCTCGGCGGAGCGATGTTCCTCGGAGTGGCCATTCTGGCGCTCGATGTGGTCCGGAGCAGCGTTGACATCGAGATCGAAGGACTGCTGACTGCGCGCGACATTCTTGTCCTGACCGCATTCTTCCTGCTCTATCTCTTCCTCGAGTTGTCGGAGAAGACACGGATCGAACAGACGGTCAAGAAGCTCGGTCTTATTCTGGTTCTCTCCGTCGTTGTCACCCTGGTGACAACCGCCCTACTGATGTTCACCACAGATATCAGCTTCGAAGCGAAAGAGGGATTCCTCAACCCCCTGAGCTACAAGACAGTGTTCGCGGCTTCGTTCCTGAATCTGGGTTTCTCCCTTCTGGCACTGCTGATCTTCCGGTTTCTCAGGGACCTGATCCTGTACAAGCGGAGGCGGGGGACCAGACGCAACCTCATCATCCTCGTTGTACTGATGGCTGCGACCGCGGCCTCGACGATGTTCCTGCGCCCGGTTGACTCCGGCATTGTCACGAGCGTGCTGTTCGGTACTGCGGTCATCGCCATGGTGGCCAACTCCTTCCGTCTCTCCTGGATCGTGTACCTTTCCAAGCGGGAAAAGGTGTTCGGCTTGATCTATGCCTTCCTGCTGTTCGGGACGCTGACTGTGCTGAATGTAATGACACAGACCGGACTTCTGAACCAGATCCTCCTGTATTATTCACATCCGCTGAAGGAGATCGTCGGACAGACCCTCCTCTTTGGCAACATCTACGCCGGAATGGCTTTCGTGAGTACACTGTTCCATCTTCCGACTGCGGAAGCGTTTGAGAAGAAGACCACCGAAATCAGTTCGCTTCATACGCTCGGGAAACTGGTCACACGCGTGTTTGATTTCAATGAGCTTCTCGACACGGTGACAACCATGACACTACAGGTGTGTGAAGCGAAGGCGTGCTGGATTGAGATCGTCCATCAAGGAGAAGGCGAGGAGGGGAAGGCCGATCCCGGTGCGGTGTATGAGTACCGGTCAAAGGTCCGTTCCTGCCGTCTCCGGGTCGCGGGACTCAGGAATATCCGTTCCGAGGAGATCGAACTACTTCTTCCGTTCGGCGAAAGTTCGATGCGCGATGAGATTTTCCTGGAACCGAAACCGGTGGTGGTCGACGATATTGCCGCGGATGAACGGATCAACACGAATCGAAAGAAGGGGATCAGGCAGGGCTCGATGGTGGTTGTCCCGCTGCTCTCGCACGATGAAGTGATCGGGATCCTCTATGCCATCAAAGACACAGAACAGGGTTTCTTCAAGGATGATGTGGACGTGGTCTCCGCGTTCGCGGACCAGGCGACGATTGCGATCGAAAACTCACGTCTCATCGATAAATCACTTGAACGGGAGCGGCTGATGCGGGAGATGATGCTCGCTCAGGAAATGCAGAAGCGTCTGCTGCCACAGTCTCTTCCCATCTTTCCCACGATCCAGCTCGATGCGGTTTCCACGCCTGCCTTTGAAGTAGGGGGGGACTATTACGATGTGGTGCAACTCGAGAAGGAGAGGATCGGTATCGTGGTGGGCGACGTTTCGGGGAAGGGACTCTCGGCCGCGTTTTATATGTCTGAAGTAAAGGGAATCTTCCAGTCGCTCAGCCGGATTCATTCCTCTCCGGGCACGCTGCTCGAACGCGCAAATGACGTTCTTTCAGATTCAATCGACCGGCGGTCATTCATCAGCCTGATTTATGCCGTTGTGGATACGCGGACGGGGAAACTGACGCTTTCACGGGCGGGACACTGTCCGATGCTGCACGTTTCCGGAAACGACATCCGGTATGTCCGGCCGTCGGGGATGGGGTTGGGTCTGAGCCGGGGAAAGGCATTCTCCGATTCGATTCAGGAGGAAACGCTTCAGCTCAAACCGGGGGACAGCTGTGTATTCTACACAGACGGACTGACGGAAGCTCGGAACGGAGATGACGAGTTCGGCTATGAACGGCTGATCGATTGTGCACGCGATTTCAGGAACATGGATGCCACCGGTATCAAACAATCGATTCTCGGCCGTGTTCAGTCGTTTTCTGCGAACCAGTCTTTGCATGATGATCTCACTCTGCTTGTTCTCAAGTGGGTGGGAAAACCGTGAAACGGAAGTACCAGAAGATTCGTAAATGGAGGTAAGGACCAATGAGTGAATTCAATGTACAACAGCGCGAGCATGGCGAGATCAGCGTTCTTGATCTGAAGGGCTACCTCGATGCACATACGGCGCCGAAGCTGGAAGATGCGTTTCAGGATCTTCTCGCGGCAGCACGGTTCAATATTATCGTGAATTGCCGTGACCTGTCTTACATCAGCAGTGCAGGACTCGGGGTCTTTATGGCGTTTATCGAGGAAGTAAGGAAGAACGAGGGTGACATCAAGCTGACGAACATGACGCCGAAGGTCTTCAATGTGTTCGATCTGCTCGGATTTCCCCTGCTCTATGATATTACGAATGAAGAGGCGGAAGCGATCAGGAAATTCACGGAGAAGCGAAAGTAGCTGTGCGAGCCAGGTCACTCAATATCGAGAGTCGGACAGACCGGCTTGTGGATGCACGGGAATTCGTCTCGGCTGCCGCACAGGAACTCGGTTTCGGCGATGACGACATCGGCAAGATCGCCCTTGCCGTCGACGAAGCGTGTACCAATGTCATCAAGCACGCATACCACTTTGACGGACAGCAGTATCTGACGATCACCGTGGAGGCGGGCAAGAACTCCATCGAAATCCGGATCACCGATTCCGGTGAGCGATTTGATCCCCGGGAGCTGCCTGCCCCTGACATGAAGGAATATCTCAAGAAGTTCCGGAAAGGCGGACTCGGCGTTTACCTCATGAAGAAGCTGATGGATGAAGTGGAGTACCAGCTCCTTCCGGGGAAGAAGAATGAAGTCCGCCTCGTAAAATACCTCGACACCCGACACTCCTGATGGCGCGCGAATCCACGGAACCCACTCCGCCTGATACACGGACCTACGAGAGTCTGTTCGAGCACCAGGCCCTGTTCGATTTCAGCAAGATCATCAATTCTTCCCTGGACCGTAAGTTCATCCTGAATCACATTCTTCTGACCATCATGGGGAAGATGGTCTCCGTAAAAGGAATGGTTCTGCTCGGTGACGGAGCGGACGGATATGTGGTGACGATGCTGAAAGGCTTCGACGGGGACCTGCTGAATGAACGGGTCTCGATCGATCCCCTCCCTGATCAATTGTTTACGCTCGAGGATCTGGACGAAGGCCGGTTTCCGTGGATCCGTTTCTTCAGGGACCAGCAGGCCGAGGTCCTTCTCCCCATGGTGATCACTGACAAGCCGATCGGCTTCCTTGCCTTCGGGGGCCGATACGCCAGGAAGCAGATCACGCCAAAGGAAAAGACGTATTTCCTTTCCCTCGCAAATATCTCGGCGACAGCGGTTGAAAAAAGCCGGACGATCGAAGAGCTCCGCCAGGTGAACCGGCAGCTGGACATGAAACTTCAGGAACTGAATACCCTCTTTGATCTGAGCAAGGAATTCGGAAGTCTGCTCGACGCGGAGAAACAGATCCGTCTTCTGGTGCTCACCCTCATGGGACAGGCGGGAGTGCACCGGTATATGATCTGTCAGCAATCAGGTCCGGACATGAGGCCGGTGGCATCGCGTATTGACGGCCCCGAACCACAAACCAGATTGCTGCAGGATCTTGCAAGGATCAAAAGACCCTTCGTGGTCGACAATCTGGTGATCCGGAATCACCCCGAACTTCGTGAGGTCCTGAAGGGGATCGGGATGCAGGCAGTCGTCCCGATGCAGGTCCAGGGTGAAACGCGAGGGCTCATTCTCCTTGGCGAAAAAATGACGAAGGAACCATTCTCGCCGGAGAATCTCGAATTCCTCGCCTCGCTCGGCAATCTCGCGATGATATCCCTCGAGAACACGAGATTGTTCCGGGAGGCGATCGAGAAGCAGCGTCTCGAAGACGAGTTGATGATCGCCCGCGAAATACAGAAGGGACTACTCCCTGCTGTTCTGCCCGCCATCCCTGGGATTTCACTCGCGGCGGACAATATTTCCTCCAAACAGGTCGGGGGAGATTATTACGACGCTTTGAAGCTCTCGGAGACTGAGTGGGTGATCGCCATCGGGGACGTATCGGGGAAGGGAACGCCGGCGGCTTTGCTCATGGCAAACCTCCAGGCAACAATCAGGGCGCTCGTTCCTCTGAAATTTCCGCTCGATGAACTGACCGGAAGAGTGAACGACCTGATGTGTGAGAATACCGGGGGGACGAAATTCGTGACGTTCTTCTGGGGAATCCTCGATGCCTATGCGGGCACGCTCCGGTACGTCAACGCCGGACATAATTATCCGATGCTGATCCGTCTGGACGGGTCCGTCCGACGGCTTGATAAGGGAGGAATCATCCTTGGTGTGATGAAGACCGAGATTCCGTACGAGATCGAAACGATTCAACTGACTCCCGGCGATACGCTTGTGATGTTTACGGACGGCGTCAGCGAGGCGATGGACCGTGATTGGAGGGAGTATGGAGAGGTTCAACTGGAAGGCGCGGTCCGTTCACACAAGGAAGAGAGCGCTGATCAGATCATCGAAGCAGTCTACGCCGATGTGGTGCGTCATGTCGGCGGCGCCCCGCAGTCAGACGACATCACCATGATGGTGTTGAAGTACAGCGGCTGATCATTCCTACCCGGGTGTCCTCTCCGTCGACATGGCGCATCCCCGGTTGCTTGTCAGGACACAAATCGATAAATTTCGTCTTTCCAACCTTTCTCCCCACATGGGCTACCCCTTTTCTGAGATAGAGCAACGCTGGCAGCGCTTCTGGGAGGAGAACCATACGTTCAGGACGGTGGACTCCCCCGGGCGGCCGAAGATCTATGTCCTTGATATGTTTCCCTATCCTTCAGGGGCGGGACTTCATGTAGGACACCCCGAAGGATACACGGCAACAGATATCTACTGTCGGTACAAGCGTATGTGCGGAGTGAATGTCCTCCACCCGATCGGATGGGATGCCTTTGGTCTCCCCGCAGAACGGTATGCAATGCAGACCAACATTCACCCTTCGATTACCACGACGAGGAACATCGACACCTTCAGGCGGCAGATCAAGATGCTGGGCCTCAGCTATGACTGGTCCCGGGAGGTCAACACCACCGATCCCTTGTACTATCGTTGGACTCAATGGATATTCCTCCAGATGTTCAATGCATGGTATGACAGTCGGGAAGACCGTGCGCGGACGATTGGCGATCTTGAAACAGAATTCGCACGAGAGGGTTCGGCCGGTCATGAGGATGTCCCGGCCTTTACGGCAGCTGAGTGGAGGGGGATGTCGCGCAGGAACCAACAGGCTGTCCTTGCCGGCTTCAGGCTTGCCTATATCGATGAGATCCCGGTGAACTGGTGTGAGGGCCTGGGCACCGTCCTCGCCAATGAGGAAGTGGATGAGTGGGTCGAGAAAGGGTATACGGTCGAACGGCGTCCCATGCGCCAGTGGATGATGCGGATCACGACCTATGCAGACAGGCTGCTGAAAGATGCAGCTGATCTTGACTGGCCTGCTTCCACGCTCGATCAGCAGAGGAACTGGATCGGAAAATCGGAAGGAGCATGGATCGACTTCCCCATCGAGGGATGTCAGAAACCGGCAACGGTGTTCACCACCAGGCCTGATACGATCTTCGGAGCAACGTTTCTTGTCCTTGCTCCTGAGCATCCTCTGCTCGACCTGATTGTGACAGAACAATGTCGCACGGACGTGGAGGAATACAGAGCGTCAACGCGGTTCAAAAGCGATATGGAGCGCGGGACCGGTGAGAAGACAGGAGTGTTCACCGGCGCCTATGCGCTCAACCCCGCTGCCGGGACACGAATCCCGGTATGGATCGCGGACTATGTGTTGATGGGGTATGGGAGTGGCGGTATCATGGCGGTTCCTGGCCATGATACCAGAGATCATGAGTTCGCATCTAGGTATCAACTTCCCATTCTCGAAGTGATATCGGGAGGCAATGCTCCCGCCGAGCCGTATGAGGGGGAAGGAAGCGTGGTTCACTCGTCAGGTTCCGAGATTTCGCTGGATGGGATTGCCTCGGAAGAGGCGAAGAAGAAGATCATCCAGTGGCTCGAGCAGAAAGGGGCGGGAAGGGGAGCGGTCCAGTTCAAGCTGAGAGACTGGCTGTTTTCGCGTCAACGCTATTGGGGGGAACCGATCCCGATCATTCACCTGTCCGACGGAACGATGAAACCGGTTCCGGACGATGAGCTGCCTCTGTTGCTCCCTGATCTGGAGAAGTTTCAGCCCAGCGGCACCACCGAATCTCCGCTTGCGCTTGCCACAGAGTGGGTCAACGTAACAGACCCTGAAACCGGTCTGACAGGGAAGCGGGAAACGAATACCATGCCACAGTGGGCCGGCTCCTGCTGGTACTATCTTCGGTACCTGGACCCCGGCAACCGGGACAGGTTTTGTTCCAGGGAAAGCGAGAAAGCATGGATGCCGGTCGATCTCTACGTCGGTGGTGCCGAGCATGCCGTTCTTCATCTCATTTATGCCCGTTTCTGGCATAAGGTGCTCTATGATCTCGGCCATGTGTCCACCAACGAGCCGTTCCGGAAACTTCGTCACCAGGGGATCATATTGGGCGAGGATTCCAGAAAGATGTCGAAGGGGTTCGGGAATGTGGTCAACCCGGACGAAGTGGTGGAACAATATGGGGCGGATGCGCTGAGGCTCTTCGAGATGTTCATGGGACCGTTGGAGGATGTCAAACCGTGGAGCATGAAAGGTGTGGAGGGTGTCTCACGGTTTCTCAACAGGGTCTGGAGGCTGTTTGTCGACAGGGACGGGACTTTCCGGAAGTTTACGGATGACAACGACCTGCCGGATGAACTGGTCGCTCTCTACCATGCGACAGTCAAGAAGGTGAGCGATGATATCGAACAGCTCAGGTTCAACACGGCGATCAGCCAGATGATGATTCTTGTGAATGAGTTGACGAAGAGAGAACTGCGGCCTCGAACCATTCTTGAGCCGTTCCTTCTGATTCTTGCTCCGTTCGCACCTCATTTGGCTGAAGACCTCTGGAGCAGGCTCGGGAAGACGGAATCACTGGCGTACGAACCGTGGCCCGCGTTCGATCCTGCAAGGATCCGGAAAGCGACTGTCGATATTGTTCTGCAGATCAATGGCAAGGTTCGTTCCAGGATCGAAGTTCCGGCTGATTCGGGCAGAGAATACCTGGAGCAATCGTGCCTGGCCGATCAACAGATTCAGCGGCATCTGGATGGAAAGAAACCGGCAAAGGTGATCGTTGTTCCGAACCGTCTCGTCAACCTGGTCGTCCGCTGAGCGGCCACCGCGCATGACCTATCGTCGACTTGCCCCGTATGTCCGTCCCCACGTTGGGCGGCTTCTCCTCACCACCCTCTGCATGCTTGGGTTCGTGATCTTCAACCTTGCCTCGGTGGGACTGGTGATGCCGTTCATCGACACCCTGTTCAAACCTGTGGAGGAGGTGGCTGTCTCTCCTACGGCGACTGAAGGGATGGGGCTGACGGACCTCAAGGATATCCTCAACAATGTGATCGATCAGGCAATCCGCGACTACGACCGCATTGAGGTCCTTCAGTGGCTCGTCGTCCTGATCTTCCTCAGCTACCTGCTGAAGAACCTTTTCGGCCTCGCACGGGCGTTTATCATGGCAGAGGTGGAGCAGGGTATCATGCGGGACCTCCGGGTCGATCTGTACACCCATCTTCACTCCCTCTCTCTCGGATTCTTCACCGAAGAGAGGAAAGGGACACTGATATCCCGGCTCACGAACGACGTCAGGATCATCAATGATTCTCTGATGGCCCTGGTCAATTCCGTGTTCCGTGATCCTCCGCAGATCATCGCCTATACGGTGGTTCTCTTCCTTTTCAACTGGAAGTTAACGCTCCTGGTCTCGGTGCTGTTCCCGGTGACAGGGCTTGTGGTGGCGAAGATCGGGGATGCGCTCAAGCGTGCGAGTATAAGCTCCCAGGTCAAAATGGCAGATATTACCGCCATCCTCGATGAGACCCTCAGCGGGATCCGAATCGTCAAAGCGTTTGGAATGGAACGGTTTGAGACGGAAAAGTTCAGGAACGAAACGAACCGGTTCATGCGAATCATGGTTGGGATAGCCCGGAGGCGAAATCTCGGCGGACCGATTTCTGAAATGATGGGCGTGGCCGCAGTCGGTGTCGTTCTCTGGTTCATTGGCCAGCAGATCATCCTGGGCGATTCCGACATGACTCCCGGCGGATTTATGTTCTACATGACAATGATCTACTCGCTGATCCAGCCGCTCAAGCTGTTCACGCAGGTGTTCAATAGTTACAAGGAGGGCCTGGCAGCAGCCGAACGTGTGTTCGAAATCCTCGATGAGAAGCCGGCGATATCCGACCGGCCAGGCGCACAGCGGATCACGGAATTCAGGAAAGAGATTTTCTATGACAGGATCTCCTTTCGCTACCCGACGGGAAGGATGGTCCTGAACGACGTCAGTTTCAGGATCGGCATCGGTGAAGTGGTCGCCCTGGTGGGTCCCAGCGGATCCGGCAAATCAACTCTGGTGGACCTGCTTCCCCGGTTTTATGACGTCATTGAAGGCGCGGTCACGATCGACGGGGTGGATGTCCGGGATCTCGAAGTGACATCACTTCGTTCGCTGATCGGTATTGTAACACAGGAGACGATTCTCTTCAATGATACCGTGCGCAACAATATCGCCTATGGAAGACCGGATGTGGAGACCAATAAACTGATCGCTGCGGCGAAGGCCGCGAACGCGCATGACTTCATCATGAAGCTCCCCGGAGAGTACGAGTCTGTGATCGGGGACAGGGGGGTCAAACTATCAGGCGGTGAACGGCAGCGTCTTTCGCTTGCACGCGCCATCCTCAAGAATCCCCCGATCCTGATCCTGGATGAAGCGACTTCGGCCCTCGACACAGAATCAGAATTGCTGGTGCAGGAGGCGATCGAACACCTGATGGAAGGACGGACATCGATCGTGATCGCGCACCGGCTTTCGACGGTCCAGCATGCGGACAGGATTGTGGTGATTGATGCAGGGAAGGTGAGGGAGGTCGGAAAGCATGAGGATCTCCTGAGAGATGGCGGAAGTCTGTACAAGCGACTGTATGACATGCAGTTCCGGGTCTAGCCATGAAGGTCAGCGGTTTCTCAATAGCCCGCAACGCTATCCACTATGGATACCCGGTGGTCGAGGCGATCACATCGGTCCTTCCCCTCTGTGATGAATTCATTGTCAATGTCGGCACGGGAGATGACGGGACACTGGAACTCGTCCGATCGATCGCTTCACCGAAGATCTCGATCATTGAGCGTGAGTGGGACATGTCGTTGAGGGAGGGAGGACAGCTGATATCCGTGGAAACAAACCATGCACTTGCCGCCTGCTCGGGAGACTGGTGTGTCTACATTCAGGCGGACGAGGTTCTTCATGAGAGATATCTTCCCGTCGTCCGCCGGTCGATGGAGCAATTCCTCGGGGATCCTGATGCCGAGGCTCTTCAGTTCCGCTACAAGCACTTCTACGGAAGTTACGATTACTATCAGGACAACAATCGTCGCTGGTACACGAAGGAATCCCGGGTCATCAGACGCTCGTCTGATATTGTCTCCTGGGGTGACGGAATGGATTTTCGGCATCGGGACGGTTCCAGGCTCTCGTTTCGAAGGATTCCCGCTGAAATCTATCACTACGGGTGGGTCAGACCACCAAAGACGATGGTGAGGAAGCAGGAAGCGTTCAGAAAACTTTACTATTCCGACCAGGAACTTGCGGGCGACGATCTCCCCGAGAATATGTATACGGATCTCGGCAACCTCTGTCGTTTCACAGAGACCCACCCGGCTGTGATGCTGGACAGGGTTTCACGGGACAATTGGGACTTCGACGCCAGACTCGATGAGCAGCATCCTGACTGGCTGAGGCACATCCTGTTGTTTCTCCAGCCGCTGACCAAGCGTATCCGACGGTTGACAGATATGGTGCTGCATCGAAGAACACAGACGGGCGGCGCATGATCCTTCGCGAACTGCAAAGCAGCCTCAGGGAAGTTGGGTCCGGGCCCGATCGGTGGATTCTTCTCCTTCTGTTCCTGTTTCTTCTGTCAATCCCGTTCTCGATCTTCGCGGCTCAGGTCGGATACTTCGGAGCGCTGATCATCTGGGTTGGCACCATGGCCGTCCGGCGAGAGTCGGACGGTGTCCGTACCGGATTCGAGATGTTCTTTCTTCTGTATCTGGCCGCGGAACTGATATCGACGCTTCTCTCGTCCAATACCGCGCAATCGTTCCTGTACATGCAACGAAGGATGCTGCTCATCCCGATTCTGTATCTTCTCCTTGCAAAAGTGAAATCACGATCAGCCATCACCGCCCTGCTGTCGATGATGCTGCTTGCCGCACTCGGTGTCGCGCTTTGGAGTTTCAGAGATCTGTTTATCAACTTCTCCGGTTACCTCGCATTCCAGCGCCGACTGAGTGAGTTTCAGATGTACATGACAGCGGGTGGAATCATGATGATCGTTGCTCTGGTCATCATACCGTTCGTCCTTCACAGGGAGACGCCGACCCGCTTCCGGTGGACGGCGGTACTTGTTCTCGTTCCTGTTCTTGTGAATCTCCTCTTTACGTTCACACGGAGTTCCTGGCTGGGATTGATCGGTGGAGCACTGGTGATCGGTCTTCGTCGCCACAGGAAAGTCCTCCTCCCGTTGCTTGTTATCCTTGGCATGGTCGTTGCGTTATCCTCCCCTGAAATGAAGGACCGGATGAGCAGCGCATTCGACCCCTCACATCCGAATAACGTCAGCCGGGTCCACATGTGGGAAGTGGGCTGGGGAATGTTTTTGGATCATCCGCTGTTCGGGATCGGGGATATCGGGACAGAACAGCTGTGGGACAGATATTCAGAGCCCGGGTGGCCGTCGGAAGGACACCTGCACAACAACGTCATCATGTGGATGGTGACGCTCGGCCTGACCGGATCGCTGGTGCTGATCAGTTTGTTTGTCGCTCTCTGGCGGAGACTGTGGGAGATCGAGAAACTGGTGCATCAGGACTGGCTCCTTGGCTCACTGCTGCTCGGAGGACTTGGCGTCATGACCGGGTTCCATATCAACGGAATGTTCGAATGGAACTTCGGGGATGCAGAAATCATGATGCTTCTCTGGAGCGTCACAGGTCTCTCGCTTGCCGCCGGGAGGATGACGGAAGGGGATGGCAAATGAGAACCCTTTCGGTCATTATTCTCACGCTCAATGAGGAACACAATATCACCGATTGTCTCCGGTCGGTCAGCTGGGCATCCCAGCGTCTTGTCGTGGATTCCGCAAGCACTGATGGGACTGTCCGCCTCGCTGAAAATGCGGGGGCAACCGTTCTTGCCATACCCTGGGAAGGGTACGGGGCGACCAAGAACAGAGCCCTGGAGAAGGCAACCGGAGATTGGATCCTCTGGCTCGATGCTGATGAGCGGGTTACGGAGGATCTCTCTGCTGAGATACAATCGATCCTCCGGTCTGACACCATCAATGAAAACGGATTTGACGTGGCCAGAAGGGCGTATTTCCTTGGAAAATGGATCCGTCATAGCGGGTGGTACCCGGGGCGGGTGACACGGTTGTTCAGGAAGGGAGCAGGGAGGTTTACCACCAGTGCGGTCCACGAAGGGCTGGAAATTGACGGCTCAACCGGTTCTCTGAAGCACGATCTGATCCATCTGACAGATCCTGACCTCAACCACTACTTCATGAAATTCAACCGCTATACCACCCTTGCGGTCGATGACCTTGTAAGGAGGGGGACAAAGGCAACGATATCACAACTGCTGATAAAACCTGCATTTACATTCCTCAGGATGTACATCATGAGGCAGGGATGGAGGGATGGTGTTCATGGCTTTGTCCTTTGTGTGGTGTCTGCCGGCTATGTTTTTGTCAAATATGCTAAATTATGGGAACGGGAATTAACCGGAGATACGAAGGGATAACCTATGGATAAGGAACGACAAAGTGAGGCATTGTTCATCAATCTGATCATGATGTTTCATTCACTTGCCTGGCAGCAACTGGGGAAGGTGAAGGACCCTTCGACAGGGAAGGTAAGCAGAAACCTGGAAGCCGCAAAGGCGCTGATTGATACAATCGAAATGCTGGAAAAGAAGACCGAAGGGAAGCGGACGGCCGTTGAGGAGAAAGTGATGAGTGACGTCTTGAAAGAGCTGAGATTGAACTATGTTGATGAGATCAACAGGAAACCGGAAGAGAAAAAGCCGGCAGATGACGAGGGGAACGGGTCATCTGACTCAGCGACCGGAGGTTCAGCAGAATGAAGGTTGCCATCGTCGGTCACCTTGGGAAAGGGGAACTTCCTCAGGCAGTCAGTGCTTTCGTCCAGGCACTGCAGCGAGAGAAAGTCGAGTTTCTGGTTGAATCCGGCGTTGCTAAACTCATGAAAGAGAAAGGACGGATCGGTTCAATCAAAGAATCAGGTTCAACGGACGAGATCCTGAACGAAAGCGATATATTGGCAGCGTTCGGTGGTGACGGGACGATCCTGGCTGCCGCGAGAGCTGCCGGTCCGCGGGGGATACCAATCATCGGGATAAACCTCGGGAAACTCGGATTTCTGGCCGAAGTTGCACCATCTGAGATGGAGGAAGCGATTGCAGATCTGAAGGCTGGGAGATATCAGATTGAAAAGAGGTCTGTACTTCTTGGGGAATCGGACCAGCTCAGGAACAGCCCGATCACTGCAGTCAACGACATCGTGGTTGCCAAGGGGCGGTCGTCAAGAATCATTACCCTCGAGGCCCATGTGAATGATATTCCGGCGGTCACATACCGTGGCGATGGCCTGATCGTTTCCACCCCCACCGGTTCTACGGCGTACGCCCTCTCGAATGGCGGTCCTATTGTGATTCCCGGAAGCCAGGTTTTCGGCCTGACCCCAATCTCTCCTCATTCTCTGAGCGGCAGGCCGTTGATTGTCCCCGAAAATTCCATTCTGACGGTTACAGGTAGTGATGAAAACGAGAGTGTCCTTATTTCGGCGGATGGACAGGAGGAAGCGGTGGTTGCTTCGCTGTTCACGCTTCAGATCAGGAAGGCGGATTACTCGCTGAATCTTGTCAGACGGGCGAAGCACTCGTATTTTGAGGTTTTGCGGGCAAAACTGCTGTGGGGGAGGGATCCACGCTCTCATTGATTAACTAGTTGTCCATTGCTCCTTCGACAATCCATGTCCGGATCCCGTTAATCTGATTCTGTGTCAACGGGGGTCCGTTCAGAGGCATTCTCCTTCCAACAGTTCCCTCGATACTGAAGACCAGGGTCGATAATTCCGGCCTTCCCGGCGTTACGACGCCGGCAGTGCGGAATACAGTATTAAAATATGAGGTCAGGCAGACTTCCGTAGCCGGGTGGGGGCCATCATCGTGACAACCGGCGAGCGCGCACCCCTGGTTGAACAAAGGCTGAACATGCTGTGAAAAACTGACATTGTCGACCGGAAAAATGACGTCTGATGTCATTCCGGTCAATGTC
>JAOUDE010000251.1 GCA_029859455.1 Ignavibacteria bacterium
AGCGCACAACAGGGAAGAACAGACAGGGCGCCGCCGGAAACCGGTGGCGGCCTCGCTTACTATGAAGCTGTCAGCAGCCCCTCTGCCCTTCCCGGCCGCTCCCGGGTTGACATCCTTTACAGGATCGATCTTTCTTTCTTCATCGCCGTCCGTGACGAATCCGCGCCGCTTTCCTCCGATTTTGTGAGAGAGGGAGAAATTCAGATCGAGATGATCGATTCCACCGGCAAGGTTGCCTCCAGAAAAATCGACCGCTTTTCGAAGCCCGGAAAATCTTCTCAGCCTCCCCCCTCAACACACTGGTATGAGGGGTCCGTCTCATTCAACCTGGTACCAGCCTCATACACAATCTCCCTTACTGTTGAGGACCTCGAATCGACCAGAACGTTCACGGAACGTCATAAGGTCGTTCACGCTGCCGACTTCCTGCCGAATACCGCCGTTGCCGCTGCCCCGTTTTTTCTGAGTGGTCAGGGAACCCAGGATGAGTTCCGGCCGCAGAACGTCGGGGGCGGCATTCGATTCGGCGACTCCGCGACGCTGATGATGGTCATCGGCAACAACGACAGCTCGTCGTCAGGAGAAGTTGCAATCATGGTATGGGAACAGATCCCCGGGACCAACGATACGACCATGATCATCAGCCGGACACAGGTTATTCCGGAACGCCGCGACAGTTCGGAACTCAGCGTCCCGAAAGGCGATCCGCCCGCATACACGCTTCTGCCGTCAGCCGCCGGACACAGCGTCCTTTACTTCCCGTTTCCATCACAGGTCCTCAGGCAGGGACGGTACCAGTTGCAGGTGACTGTCGGCAGTCTGCCGCCGGGCAGTGTTATGTTTGAGGTCGTGTGGCCCGATATCCCGCGATCTCTCCGGGATATCGAATATGCCCTCGAGGCACTCCGCTACATCACAGGCAAGGATGAACTGGATTCACTCAGGAGCGGCAGCGATGAAACGCTTCGGTCGAATCTGGAAGGATTCTGGTCGGAACGGGACGGGACCCCTGAGACTGCTTACAATGAGGTCATGACGGAATACTACCGCCGGGTGGACCACAGTGCGATCTCGTTCGGGACACTGAGGGAACCGGATGGGACAAGCACAGACCAGGGACGTATTTACATTCTGTACGGAAAACCGACCCGGACAGAGCGGAAACTTGATCCATCCGGTTACATTGAGATATGGTCGTATAAGGAAGCCCGGAAGCAGTTCGTCTTCATCGACGAGTCACGGAAGGGAGAGTACGTGCTCACGTCGACAAGGCCCCTATGAAACCGGTAATCGCATTCACAATCGGTGACATAAATGGCATCGGTCCGGAAATCATCCTGAGATCGGTCTCTTCGCAGAGTGTCGCGTCGATCTGCCGGCCTGTTCTCGTCGGACCCTGGTCGGCTTTTGAATACTATGCGCGGAAGCTTCGGCTTCGGCTCCCCCCTCTCGTGGTCAGCGAACCTCCGGCACAACGTCCTCCGGTCCCGAGACCCGGACGTCCGCTGGTAACATCGGGAAGAATTGCAGCAGCATCACTTCGACATGCAGTGGTCCTCGCGACCCGCGGTTTCGCCGACGCCATCGTGACCGCCCCCGTTGCCAAAACGGTCATGAAGAAAGCGGGCCTCCGTTTCCCGGGCCAGACGGAGTATCTCCAGCATCTCACCGGCTCCCCGCGGGCCGGCATGATGCTCGTCGCCGGGGCTTTCCGGGTGGGACTCATAACGATCCATATACCTGTGAATCAGATTTCCCGCGTGCTCAACTCAGCACTGCTCAAAGAACGGATCGCGCTGTACCATGAGGCATTGCGGCACGATTGGGGAATCAGGCATCCGAAGCTGGCCGTTCTCGGACTGAACCCGCATGCCGGTGAAAGCGGACTGCTTGGGAAAGAAGAGCAAGAGATCATCATTCCCACGCTGAAACAACTGAAAAGGCGCGGGGTCAATATTGCAGGCCCCTTCCCTGCCGATGCCTTCTTCGCACGGAGGAAACAAAGGGGTTTCGACGCGGTTATCGCCATGTACCATGACCAGGGGTTGATCCCGCTCAAAATGGAAGCAGCCGGTCATGGCGTGAATGTTACGGCGGGTCTTCCTGTCATAAGAACCTCGCCTGATCACGGAACCGGATTCGACATTGCCGGACGGGGAACTGCAGACCACGGCAGTATGATTGCCGCCGTCAGAGCTGCAGTTCATATTTTCCGACAGCGGAGATGATGAAATGATCAATCTGCATGATGTGACCGTCTCATTCAACGGACAGACCGTGCTCGACCAGATCTCCCTCTCGGTCAGCCCCGGTGAGTTCGTTTTTCTGGTCGGCCAGACGGGATCGGGCAAGAGTACGCTGCTCCGCCTGATGTACATGGACCTGGTTCCGACTGAAGGAACTGTTGTTGTTGAACAGTACAACAGCAACCATGTCCGCGAACGGGAAAAGCCGTATCTCCGGCGGACTCTTGGAATCGTCTTTCAGGATTTCCGCCTGATGGAAGACCGGAGCGTATATGACAATGTCGCCTTCGCGCTCCATGTGACCGGTGCGAAGGGAAAGGATATTCGAAGGAGAGTGCTGAGGGCGCTTGCTGACATCGGACTGACGCACCTCAGGAACAAGATGCCGGATGAACTCTCGGGCGGGGAAAAACAGAGGGTCGTGATTGCCAGAGCCCTGATCAACCACCCGTCGTTTCTTCTTGCGGATGAGCCGACAGGCAATCTGGATCCGGGCACGTCATTTGACATCATGAAATTGCTGAAGGAAATCAACACGCGGGGTACAGGAATCGTCATGGCGACCCACAACTACGAGCTGGTGAGAAGGATGAACGGAAGGATTCTTCAGGTAAAGGACGGGAAGGTATTCGATGTGGAGCTGAAATGAGCCGGATGTTACGCTGAAACGGCCTCCACTCGCTTTATTTCGGGACATTCCTTCATGAGAACCCGTTCGACCCCTGCACGGAGAGTCATCTGGGAGAGCGGGCAGGTCCTGCAGGTCCCCTCCCACCGGAGTTCCAGAATCCCTCCTTCTCCCATTCGGACAACCTGAACATCTCCGCCGTCTGCCTGAAGGTACGGACGGATATGATCAAGCGCCTTCTGTATCCGTTCGTCAAGAGTGCTCATGTTCCGGGTGTCCCGTCCATCCGTTTCGCCGCAAGGTCGGGCCTCTGTTCACCCAGCAGGGAAATCTCAACGTCGTCATCCGCCTGTTCATTGCGTATGCTCACCTGCGCCGCGATCGCACGGGCGATTTGCATGATATCGGCTGCGGCTGTTCCCGGGCGATTGTCAAGAACAACCGGCTGACCCCTGTCACCCCCCACCCTGATCCCGGTCGTCAGAGGAATGCGTCCCAGAAACGGAACTCCCAGCTTCTGCGCTTCCTTCTCCCCCCCGCCATGATCGAAGACTTCATCGCGATGACCGCACTGTGAACAGAGATGGAAGCTCATGTTCTCGACAATTCCCAGGACCGGGACATTGACCTTGCCGAACATCATATAAGCCTTCCTTGCGTCCGCGAGCGAAACATCCTGTGGTGTGGTGACCACCACCGCGCCGGTCAGCGGCACTGTCTGGCTCAATGTCAGCTGAACATCACCCGTTCCCGGAGGAAGATCCATCACAAGGTAATCGAGTTCTCCCCAGTCGACGTCGCCGAGGAACTGCTTGACCGCACCGCTCGCCATCGGCCCCCTCCAGACAACCGACTGGTTCGGATCGATGAAGAACCCGATCGACATGACGCTTACCCCGTGGCCCGTCAGTGTCTGAATTCTCTTCTCCTTCATCACCGGACGGCCTGTAATTCCCATCATCATCGGGATGCTCGGACCATACACGTCAAGATCGACCAGACCGACACGCGCGCCCTCCATGGCAAGGGCAACGGCAAGGTTCACCGCAACCGTGGATTTCCCTACGCCACCTTTCCCTGAGCCGACGGCAATGGTATTCTTCACTTCGGGGAGGATCGCGGGTTTCTCCTTTCTCGTTGACCGGACCACGGCACTCATTGTCACATTCAGTTCGCGGACACCCTTGATCTCTTTCCGGACCGCGTCGATCGCCGCCTGTTTCAGCTCTTCCTTTACGGGACAGGCCGGAGTGGTCAATTCGATCGAAAAGGAAACATCATTCTCCCGGATAACAAGATCCTTGATGAATCCGAGGCTGACGATATCCTTCTGAAGGTCGGGATCTTTCACGACCTTCAGGGCCTTCAGTATGTTTCCCTGATTCAAAGCTTCCATTCGTTTTCCCTGATTCCCCTCTTGGGTTAATTCTCAGATAACCTTCATTTCTTTGCCCACCTTCTCAAATGCCCCGAGCGCCTTGTTCAGCTCCTTCTTCGTCAATGAGGCAGAAATCTGGG
>JAOUDE010000252.1 GCA_029859455.1 Ignavibacteria bacterium
TCCAGATCCACGCAATCATCCACGGTGACGTATTCGTACTCAAGCGGTTCTCCCCGTTCCACGGAATGGAACCCGAACGCCGACGGATCCATGAAGATCAGAGTGACAGCGATGTATTGGGGAACATAATTCCGTGTTTCCCTCGGAAGGTAAGACCGGAGCGTCCAGAAATCTCTCGAGCCGCTCCGCCGAATTGCGCGGAAAACTCTTCCCGCGCCGGAGTTATATGCCGCCAGTGCCAGGTACCAGTCGCCGAAATCATCGTTCAGATCCCGCAGATGCCGCGCGGCAGCCCGTGTTGCTTTCTCGAAATCCCTTCGTTCATCATACCAATAGTTCGCGTCGAGACCGTACAACCGCCCGGTCCCTTTCATGAACTGCCACATGCCCACAGCCCGCGCCCACGAACGCGCTGTCGGATTCAGTCCGCTTTCCACCATAGCTAGATAAATCAGTTCTTCCGGGACCCCTTCTTCCTTCATGATTCTCTTCATCATCGGAAAATACTGTCCGGAGCGGTGGAACCAGACCTCGATATGGCTCCGGCCCTTTCCTGTGAAGAATGCGATATGCTGTTTCACGAGGGAATTGACGGTCAGTGGAACGCCTCGCCCGCGGAGCAATTCTTCCGGGACCTTGACTGAGACGAAGTCTGACCCCTCCATGATCTGATTCATTTTTTCGCGCAGGGCGAAGATCGATGCATCCGGCCCGAGGCTGTCAATCCTTGTGATGTAGTTCTCGTAGCTCTCCACCACCGCAAGGCTCAGATCATTGAATTCCTGATTCTCTTCAATACCCGGATATGTGCTGATCTGATTGAGGATGGTGATCGCTTCTTCGAACTGCGTTGCTGACCGGGTCGTGTCACCGGTCGCCTGGGCAACGGTTGCGGAAAGGTAGTGAAGACGGGCTTGTTCGAGCATCGTGCCGACGAGTGAATCTCCGAGAACAATCTCATCGAAGCCCAGACTGTCAGCGGCACTCTGCTCGTCGGAGTCGATCCAGGCAGTTGTCAGCGTGTCGGCCGGATCGGATTCGACGGCGCGGTCGGTTTCTTTCTGGGAACTGCATCCGGCCATGAGAACGACAAGACCGAAGCAGACAGGGGTGATCCAGTATTTCATGCTATCCCACCGTTTCTTCTACATGTTATCGCGGACATGCACGGACAAGATACATCGGGAAGAGCGAAGAAGCAAGGAGGAAAACAGCGGAGATACCGGCTGGGCATCCGATTCCCGAGGGAGCGGTGTCGCGTGGCTCAGCCGGCAGGAGAACTCTGTACAGGTGACTGGCGGCTACAGGGGAATGTTCCCATGTTTCTTCCGGGGGTTTGTGTCGACCTTGTTGCGCAGCAGTCGCAGCGCCCGGATCAGCCGGGGCCGGGTCTCATGTGGTTCGATGACTGCGTCTATGTATCCCCTGCTCGCGGCAAGATACGGATTGGCGAATTTCTCGCGGTACTCCTGCTCCTTCTCCGAAAGAGCAGCCTCACGATCGGATGAATGCTCGAGTTCGCGTTTGAAAATAATCTCTGCCGCACCTTTCGGGCCCATCACAGCAATCTCTGCGGTCGGCCAGGCCAGGTTCACATCCCCCCGCACATGCTTCGAATTCATGACATCGTAGGCGCCCCCGTACGCTTTCCTCGTTATGACAGTCACTTTCGCGGTCGTTGCTTCACAAAACGCATAGAGCAGTTTCGCTCCATTCGTAATGATCCCCCGCCACTCCTGGTCCGTCCCCGGCAGGAAGCCCGGAACGTCGACAAAGACGACGACAGGGATGTTGAATGCATCGCAAAAGCGGACGAACCTTCCCCCCTTGCGGGAGGATTGATTAGCGACGACGCCGACAGACATTCCTCCGATCCGTGCGAAGCCGACAACGATATTCCCTGCGTAGAGTTCATGAACCTCGAAGAATTCTCCGCCATCGACCACCCGCCGGATCACTTCCTTCATATCGTACGGTTTTGCGGAATTCTCAGGAATGATGGAATCAAGTTCCTTCTCACTGCCTGCAGGAGGAGGAACGACCTCTGCCTGCGGCGGATCATCCAGGTTGTTCGAAGGGATGTAACTCATCAGTTTTCTGATCGACTGCAGACAGTCAACCTCGCTTTCGCAGGCGAAATGGGCAACACCACTACGGGTCGCATGAGTCACTGCACCACCGAGCTCCTCTGATGAGACCTCCTCATGCGTCACTGTCTTGACCACGTTCGGACCAGTCACAAACATGTAGCTGGTGTTCTTCACCATCAGAGTGAAATCAGTGATCGCCGGTGAATATACTGCGCCTCCCGCACACGGGCCCATGACGGCGGAGATCTGAGGGATGACCCCTGAGGAGAGCGTGTTGCGCAGAAAGATATCCGCGTACCCTCCAAGGCTGACGACCCCCTCCTGAATCCGTGCCCCGCCTGAATCGTTCAGTCCGATCACGGGGCAACCGGTCTTCATGGCGAGATCCATAATCTTGACGATTTTCTCGGCATGCGCTTCGGAGAGAGACCCGCCAAACACGGTGAAATCCTGGCTAAAAACACATACGGCTCTTCCGTCGATCATCCCGGTCCCTGTAATCACTCCGTCGCCGAGATACGATTCCTGATCCAGTCCGAAATCCTGCGACCGGTGTTCGACAAACATATCCATCTCCTCGAAACTCCCTTCGTCGAGAAGGATGTCGACGCGTTCCCGCGCCGTCAGTTTTCCCCGTTTATGCTGACTCTCAACACGCTTCTTTCCTCCACCCTCCAAAGCCCGGACGCGGAGATCGTTCAGATACTCGACACTATTCTTCTTTGACATCGGAATCTTCTTTCAAGAAAGACGGAATGGTGGATGCATTATATCAAAGGTTCCCGGGTTTGTCAATCTTGTCAGGCACGCCCGGATCTGTTTTGCGTTGGAGCATCTTGAGACGTTCATGATGAGCCTGACCGACGATCGCTCCAATGATAAACACGAGACTGCTGTAGTAGACCCAGATCAACAGCACAAGGATGAAGGCATACGGTCCGTAGATTCTGCCAATTGCCGAGAAGCTGGAGAGATACAGTCCGAACAGGCGCCCCGACACGATCCAGAGGACACTGGTTGTGATCGTTGAAATCATCGCTGCAGTTCTTGGCGGCATCTCATCCGGAATATGTCTGTAGATCACATAGAACATGAAAATGGTCAGAGCGGAAATCGTTACCACCGGAAAGGTGTCATAGAAATCGGGAAGAGTCAGAACAGACAGTGCCGGTACGTGAACGGACACTCCCTCGACGACGGAGACAAACCAGACGCTCACGCTGCTGCCGATGAAGAGAAGAAACGCGAGGGCAACAAACCCGAGGTGGCGGAGGAGGCTTTTGAGCATACCCCGGGTTTTTGGAATTTCATAGATCCTATGGAGGGCGCTGCGGACCGAGTCAAAAAGAGACGTGGCTGTGTACAACAGCACAAGGGCTCCGAAGATACCAAGTGTGCGCCGATGGAGAATGATATCGGAGATCATCGTCATCAGCGAATCCTTGATACTGATGGCGAACGGCTGGGCGGGGAACATCGCCTCCAGAATATCATGCGCCCGCTGAACTCCGAATTCAGATGAGTTCAGGAACACTCCGAGTGCGGCCGCTCCCAGGAGAAGCAACGGGATCAGTGTAAGGAGTCCGTTGAAAGCAATACCGGAAGCCAGGAACAGCACGTCATCTGCCAGGAGCTTCCGTGCGATCGTCCGAACGTACCACCAGAAAGTGAGAATGACTCGCCCGGGCCGGGTGACCAGCAGATCCTCCGCCAGACGAGACGATGACCGGTCGGATTTAGGCTGATTCAATTTTCAGGTGTGCATATTTCAGGAGAAGTTGCTTTTTGCCGGCACCAACGAAATCAACGACAGCCCGTGCTTTATCGCCTTGTCCGTCGAGAGCTATGATCTTTCCGGGACCGAACGAGGCATGCACCACCTTGACGCCGACACGGGGCCCTTCCTGTACCTGGGACTCTCCCTCGTAGTCGGGAAACGGCGATCGGGGACGACGGCCTGACGGGGGCCGGGATTTTCGGAGTTTCCGGGGGTCCCTCCGTGTCACGGCCCCCGGCACCAAGGACCGTGCTTCGGAGCGGGAAAGAAGGTCCGCATGCAGAAATGCAGGATCGATTTCATCAAGGAATCGGGAGCGCACCATGTAGGACACCTGACCGAATCTGTTGCGGCTACCGGCATGACTCAGAACAAGTCTGGAACGGGCCCGTGTCATTCCAACGTACATCAGCCGTCGTTCTTCCTCAATTTCCCTGTCGGTTTCAAGAGCACCATTGATCGGAAACATCCCCTCCTCCAGACCAGCAACGAAAACGACTGGAAATTCAAGCCCCTTGCCGCAT
>JAOUDE010000253.1 GCA_029859455.1 Ignavibacteria bacterium
GAAATCCACAGGCTCTTTGTGTCGACCAGCAGAACCGGCTCTGGGTTGGAACTCTTGCCGAGGGAATATCGGTAATCGATCCAGCGACAGGCGTGACACAGTCACATTATCCGCTGAAACGGGGAGGAGAGAAGCTCCTTGACCAGGTTCCTCGGGTCACTGTCCTGGAGGAATCAGAAGATGGAAGGATGTTTGCCGCAACTTCAGCCGGCGTGGTTGCGCTCGGTTCCGATCCATCAGATGATCTCCTATTTGAGCCGGATCGAACGGATCCCCGGAGCATCTACAATAGCAGGATCGTCGCAATGCAGTGGGACCGTTCCGGGATACTCTGGGTAGCGTCATACTTCGGTGGGATTTCCCGGATTCATCACTCTCCGGCCAGATTTGATCAGTTCATTCCCGACCCGATGGCGGCTGCAGGAAGTGCTGTCAACCGGATAAGGGGAATAACAGCACGATCGATCGGTGAGATCCTTGCCGTAAACGGAGAATCGCTGTATTCGATTGAGGCTCAGTCAGGCCTGTTCCGGAAGTCCTCGCTTCCGAAGGAACTGGCGGAACGTGAGATCATGTTGACAGCGCTTTATGAAGACAGCCGCGGGACGGTATGGCTTGGAACGGAGAGGGGTTTGTACCGACTTTCGGACGATCTGGAACTCGTTGCGGTGTATACAAACAGAGAACAGGATCCGCGCTCGATCAGCAGTAACGCAATCAACGTGATCTCGGAAGACAGGCAGGGGAGGATCTGGATCGGCACAGGAAGAGGTCTCAATCGCTTCTCCTATGATGACCAGAAGTTCCGCCAGTACGTTGCCGGGAAGGAGTCGTTGCGTAATGATTTCATTCTTTCCATCTATGCCGATTCGAAAGAGAAACTGTGGATCGGAACATACGGAGGGACGTCAGCACTCGACCTTCAGGACGGATCATTCAGGCACTATGTACAGAAGAGCAATGATCCGACCGGTATCAGCAGTAATTACGCGCATAGCTTCGCAGAAACCGAAGACGGCGTACTCTGGATCGGTACCGGCGGCGGGTTGAACCGCCTGAACAGGGAGGACGGGACCTTTCGTCACTACTTTGAAAGGGATGGTCTCACGAACAACGTGATCGCCGCGATCGCTGCGAGTCCCGATGGTAACCTGTGGATCAGCACGCAAAACGGGATCACGCGGCTGGAACCTCTGTCCGGATCCTTCACCAATCTTAACGGCGTTCAGGGACTTGCCGGTCACATGTTTACACCTGCTGCAGGCCTTACAACAACGACGGGGTACATTGCTTTTGGGGGAGCTCATGGCGTCACCATGTTTCACCCTTCAGAAATCTCCATACGCGATTACCACCCTCCGGTTGTTTTCACCGATTTTTCGCTGTTCGGCGGGAAAGGATCGCTTGCCGCTCCTGTTCAATCCGGGGATTCCCTCTCCTTCGGCTATGATGAGAACTTCTTCCGCGTGACGTTCGCATCACTTGATTTTGTGAATCCTCAGGGCAATCTTTATTCGTTCCTGTTGGAAGGGGTCGACGACACGTGGAGCGCCTGGGGCAAGAGCCGTGAAGCGGTGTACACGGGGCTTCAGCCGGGCGCTTACCGGCTCAGGGTCCGGGGAACGAACGGGGACGGCGTTCAGAGTCCGCGGGAGGCAACGCTCCGGGTTACGATCGAGCCCCCATTCTGGAAAACCTGGTGGTTCTATCTTGCACTCTGTTTTATTGGAGCAGGTATACTGGTTGCGGTGCACCGGATTCGTGTGCGGACCCGGCTCAGGAGGGCTGACGAAATTCAGCAGGCACGGCTGGAGGAGGCTGAGAGTATTCGGAAGAGGGCAGCGCGTGATTTTCATGACGAGTTCGGTCATCGGCTGACCAAAATCTGCTTGTTTGCGGAAATCGTCAAGCGCCAGATCGGTTCTACGGCTCCGGAGACCGCGGCCCGGATTGACAAGATCATCGAATCATCCCAGGCGTTGACCGACGATACAAGGAACTTTCTCTGGACGCTCGACCCGGCACATGATTCCCTCTTCGAACTGATTGGCTATCTCAACAGGTTTGGAGAGGAGCTGTTCGACAGGACAGGTATCCTGTTTCGACCGGCATCCACCGTTCCTTCGATGAAGAAGGTCAAGCTGACGATGGACTTTCGCCGGCACCTGGCGTTGATTCTGAAGGAAGCGATGAACAATGCACTGCGGCATTCCCACGGAACAATGATCGACTTCTCGGCAACGGTTGAAGGGGCCGAGTTCCAGATTGCGCTTTCCGACGACGGGACAGGTCTGCTCACAGAGGCAGGCTCCGCCGGTAACGGGATGAAGAACATGCGGCACCGGGCCCAACGGATCAACGGTGCAATCCACATCGCCTCCGGCCCTGGCCGGGGAACACGGGTTGTGTTTGCAGCGAACGCGGCCTAGGAGGCCGAGGATATGAAGCTGAGCCGGAGCGACGAAGACCGGGGGGACGAGACGATAGCGGTTTCGATTATCGAGGATGATGAAGAGGTACGCGAGGCGCTCGGACTTCTGATCGACGGATCGCCCGGTTTCGTCGTGCTGGAATCGTATGGTGACTGCGAATCCGCCCTGAAACAGATCGGGAAGGATCCTCCGGACGTTCTGTTGATGGATATCGAGCTTCCCGGCATGAGCGGAATCGAAGGTGCTGAACGGATCAAAAAGATCGCCCCGTCGACGGATATCATCATGCTGACCGTCCACAAAGACAACGATCTTGTGTTTCAATCGCTCTGTGCCGGAGCTACCGGATATCTGCTGAAAACCACAACTCCCGCAAGAATCCTCGAAGCAGTGCGCGACGTCAGAACCGGTGGAGCACCTATGAGCTCCGCCATCGCGAGGAAGATCGTCGAATCATTCCGCCGCACATCCAGTCCGCTGACCGATCGTGAAACGGATGTCCTCACGCTGCTCTGCAAGGGGCACTCCTACAAAATGATTGCCGGCTCGCTGTTCATCAGCGAACAGACGGTCCATTTTCACATCAAGAACATCTACCAGAAGCTCCAGGTGCATTCAAAGTCTGAGGCGGTCGCAAAAGCGCTGAAGGAGCGGTTGGTGTAGCGATTCCGGGGGAAAACCACCAGTTCAGGTAGGTCAACTCTTCCCGTTCTCTCCGTATTCTAGAGCAGAAACTGCTGATTCTCACGATTGACGGAGGACACCCTGTGAAAGATCTGACCATAGCCACTCTTTTTACCCTGTTTCTGCTCGGGTCACATTCCGGGACTGCGACAGGTCAGCCGTTCACCAAGATCACTGATCCTGACAACCCGATTGCAGCGGACCCCGGCAGCACGAATTCCTACGCCGGCGCAAGCTGGATCGATTTCAATGGTGACGGGCTCCTTGACCTGTTCGTAAACCGGCAGTCCACGCTGTACAAAAACATCGGAGGCGGTAACTTCGAGCGCGTGCTGGAGGCTATCTCCGGGCAGGGAAATACATATGGTAATACCTGGGCCGACATCGACAACGACGGGGACGTCGATTGTTTCGTCTCCGGCGGTTCGGTGCGCGGATCGTTTCTGTACCGCAATGACGGCAACGACACGTTTACAAAGATCACGGAAGGAGCGATCGGGGATTCGATCACAAACTCCGGTTGGGGATCCGCGTGGGGTGATTATGACAACGACGGGTATGTGGACCTCGTCATCGCGGCCCCCTATAATTTTGCAGGGATCCTTCATGAGAACAGGTTCTTCCGGAACAACGGCGACGGATCATTCACCCGCGTCGATACAAGTGTGGTCGAAGAGGGGCTGGAGCCGTTTACAGTTCCAACATGGTCGGATTACAACCAGGACGGGGATCTGGACCTCTTCATTGGGAGCGGTCCGGCCACCGGACAACTGGCACCGGATTTTCTTTATGAGAACCTCCTTGTCGACACTGGGATCGCGTATTTCGAGCGGATCACGACTGACCCGATCGCGACCGATCTTGTGGACGGACAGGTTTGGAACTGGATCGACTATGACAATGATGGCGATCTTGATGCGTTTCTGACAAACTACAATGCGGGTGTCGACAACAACCTTTACCGGAATAATGGCGGGGTCTATCAGCGAATGACGGAAGGTGAGGTTGGCACGATCGTCTCTGATAACTCGCTCTCGTTGACCAACCTCTGGGCAGATTTCGACAATGACGGGGATCTCGACTGTTTTGTCACCAATGATTCGACTCCCCGGGACTGGTACTATGTCAACAACGGGGATGGTACGTTCACCCGGATCGACTCACTTGCGATTACCGAGAACTTCGGTGCCCACTACGGCGCAACCGCGGGTGACTATGACAACGACGGGGATCTTGATCTCTACGTATCAGGGACCACTGCCTCGAAGG
>JAOUDE010000254.1 GCA_029859455.1 Ignavibacteria bacterium
AGCCTCGATGATCTCCTCTCGGAGAGTCAGCGGGCAAAATATCTCCTGTTTGGAAGACAGTTTCACCGTGAACTCCAGGATGCTCTGAAGTTCATGCATCGCCGCCGGCAGGGGTCTGACAGTCCGTTTTGAAACGATCTCCGCGCCTTTTTTCAGTGTCCCACGGCTTCACGGGTCGATGACATGGAACGCATTTATCTCGACCACACTGCCACCACACCTCTCGATGAACAGGTTGCCGGGGCGATGCAACCCTATTTCTCCGGCACATTCGGGAATGCCTCTTCGATTCATCAGTTTGGACGGGAAGCGAAGCAGGCGCTCGAACGGGCGCGGGAAGTTATCGCGAGGGCGATCGGTGCGGCGGAGGGGGAGCTCTTCTTTACGAGCGGCGGAACCGAAGCGAACAACCTGGCGCTTTTTGGCGCCGTTTCCGCTGCCCGCTCATCTGTTCCGTCGCCCCACATTATCACTTCCGCTGCCCGCTCATCTGTTCCGTCGCCCCACATTATCACTTCCGCTGCCGAGCACCATGCTGTCCTGGAGCCTGTGGAATACCTGGGCGAGCATGGATGCAAGGTGAGCGTAGTTCCTGTCCTTTCCGACGGTACTGTCGCCCCGGCATCAGTGGAAAATCTCCTCAGCGATGCGACGTCCCTTGTCTCCGTCATGGCCGCCAACAATGAAGTCGGGACGCTTTCCCCCGTTGCTGAGATCGGCTCGCTCTGCCGGAAACACGGGGCATTATTTCATTGCGACGCGGTCCAGGCTCTTGGAAAGATCCCAGTAGAAGTGGACCGGTGGAAAACCGACCTCGTCTCGTTCTCAGCTCACAAGATCTACGGTCCGAAGGGGATCGGAGCTCTCTACATACGGAAAGGAACGCCAATCGATCCGGTTATCAGAGGAGGTGGCCAGGAGAGAGGCCGCAGACCCGGTACGGAGAATGTTCCCCTCGCTGTCGGCTTCGCGAAAGCAGTCGATCTGGCTATGGCGGAGATGGGGCGGGAGCAGGTGCGCCTCGCCTCCCTCAGGAATCAACTGGAAAACGAGTTGCGTTCACGATTTTCCGCTCTCATCGTCAACGGGGATCCCGCAAACCGGCTCTCCCACATCCTCAGTGTCTCATTCGATCACTCGGTGATTCCGCTCGAAGGTGAACTGCTGGTTCACAACATGGATCTCGAGGGGGTTGCCGTGTCCAGCGGATCCGCATGCACTTCCGGGAGCATCCAGCCCTCACATGTTCTGCTGGCAATGGGAAGAGATTCTGAAACCGCGAAGGCTACGATCCGGTTTGCATTCGGACGGGGGAATCATGAAGGGCAGATTTCTCAAGTGGTGGCGGCAGTAGAGCGGGTTGTCGCAAGAATGAGAGCTCGCTAGCCCGCAGTCATCCGGGCAGCCTCGCGCAGGACAAGTCCGTACCGTAACCCTCTTTCACTGACAAGCACCGAACTGAATCCGAACTGCCGCAGAAACGTCAGCAGGATGACCGCACCGGCAGTGATAATGTCCTCTCTTCCTTCCATGACAGCCGAAAGCGACCGGATGTCGCGTGATGCCAGTGAACCAAGCCTGGCACAGAGTTCTTCAATTCGACCGGTCTGCATTTCGTATCGCTGAATCGCGTCGGCCCGGAATTCCTTGAGTCCCTGGTCCAGTACGGCGAGTGATGTTGCGGTGCCCGCCACTGCAACAAGAGGTAGAACGGGTGATGGAGCCGGCAACAGTCCGGAAAACTGGTGACTGAGGAACGACCGCAACTCTGCAAGGTCCTGACCGGAGGGGGGATCAGCATGAAAAAACCGTTCAGTCATTCTGACGGAGCCGACATTAATACTCTGCCGTGAATCGATCGCCTGCCGGTCCCCGGCAGTGATTTCCATGCTTCCGCCGCCGATGTCGATCACCGTGGCTCGGCTGAGAGCTGGAAAGCCGCTCAGCGCCCCCTGGAACGTCCAGTGCGCTTCATCCTCCCCGCTGAGGACTTCCAGGTGGAACCCGGTCCTCTCAAGAATCTCCTGTTTCAACATATCCCGGTTCGTCGCATCCCGGACAGCACTTGTTCCGGCCACCACAATTCTGTCGACCCTGTTGGTGTGGATCAGGTCGCGGTAGTCCTGAAGGGCCGTCAGGACGCGACGGATTGCGTCGGGATGGATCGTTCCGCTGGCATCTACTCCCAGGCCGAGCCGCGGGTATCGATGGTGATCCTGCAACGGTTCGATACTCCCGTCACCGGAAACGCGGGCAATCAAAAGGAGCGCGGTGTTTGTGCCGATATCGATTGAGGCAATTATCATATTGACCCAGGAGCCTGGCGTGCCGGAATCAAATCAGTTCTGTTCCGTGAGTTCAGCCCCGGCTGCAAGGGCGATCCACTCTCCCTCCGCGAGAAGTGTCTTGACAGTGAGCCGGTGCCGGTTGAGCAGCTTGCGGATCTGATCCTCATCGGCTGCCAGCAATCCGGAGAGGATTACCACGCCGCCCGGTGCCAGCCGGCTGGTCATCTCTTCCATCAGCGCAATGATCACATCGAGCTGGATATTGGCAACGATCATGTCAAACTGGTCCCGGGGCGCCATCGGGAGAGAGCCATGCAGCAACCGAACATAGCTCTCGACACCGTTCAGGCGGATGTTTTCCTGAGCATTGCGATACGCCCACTCGTCAACGTCAACAGACAGACAGGATGCGGCGCCCAGTTTGCAGGCCGCAATTCCGAGTATCCCGGTGCCGGATCCGACATCCAGGCAGCGGATCGCAGGGCGGATATTTGATTCAATCAGTTTCAACGAGAGCCGCGTTGTTTCATGATGGCCGGTCCCGAATGACATCTTCGGATCGATCACCAGAACAACATCGTCGGGGGAGGGTTCATAGTCCGCCCAGCTGGGCGTCACCACGATACGATCCGAGACACGTATCGGTCTGATCGTCTTCTCCCAGGCCTCGTTCCAGTTTCGGTCCTCGGAGAAGTCGAATGCAATCGCCGGTGTCGGGGAGCTGCTTCCCCTGGCAATGAATCCGACCATCCGTCGGATTTCGTCGCGGAGCTGATCGTCCCAGCGATCGCCATGGATGTAACAGCGTATTTGTCCGTCATCTTCCCAGAATCCTTCAACACCGATCTGCGACAGGATCCCGATCAGCTGGTCCGTGAGATCCTGATCAGCCCGAATCGTCACCTCCATGAAACCGCCCGGCATCAGGGGGTCTGGGAATACAGAACGTGCAGGAGGACGGTTCCGACAACTCCCAGACTCTCAGAACTGCAATGGTCCGGAGTATCGGAATGGGTGTGCCAGTACCGGTGGGATTCATCAGGATAGGAAAAATCGATCAGGTCTATGGTCTTGATTCCGACCACATTCAGCGGGAGGTGATCATCAGTGATCGGCTCTCCAAGCCGGTTAGAAAACTGATGGAACCCGAGTGAGCGTGCTTTGCCCCATACCAGATCGATCACATCGGGCGCATACGAAACCGAGTGCCCCTCCTTCGGTATTTCCAGTTCCGCATCGCCGATCATGTCGATCAGAATTCCGAACCTTGGCACATAGTCAGGTGATTTTGAGGATGCAAAATACCTGGACCCGAGGAGGTAGTTCGGCAGATCTCCTTCGTATCCGTAGTCCTCTCCGTCAAAGAATGCGAGATCAACACCAACGGGCGGGGGATGTTCATGAAGCTGGCGGGCAATCTCGAGCAGGACCGCTACGCCGCTGGCGCCATCGTTGGCGCCGAGAATTGGCTCGTCGCGCCGGGAAGGATCAGGATCCCGCTCCGCTCTTGGCCTCGTGTCCCAGTGTGTGCACAGAAGGATTCGGGTCGCGACCCCTGGGCGGAAGGATGCGATCACGTTGCTGAGATTCAGGATATCGCCGTCATAACCACGATGAGTAAAGGGTTGAATCGTGACGCTGTCCGCCAGTCGGTTCAGCGTGGTCCAGAGATCGTTCAGGCCCCGGCGGTGCCCATCGGATCCGGGGTTCCTGGGTCCAAATGAGACGATCCGGAGCAGATCGTCAAAGGCACGCTGCCTGTCAAACTCCGGAACTGATTGTGCCGGCCCTGTTGTTTCGCTGTCGACGTCACGGGCGGGTACTCCGTCTTCGCGCCCGGTGGAACACCCTGTCCACAGGATTGACCAGGCAAGAAATATGATAGATGGAAGCGAGAGGTTCACAGCAATTTCCGGGGAAAAGATGGATGAAGCTACTGAAAACAGCCTCTAATTGCAACGGAGCGCTGTAACCTTACCAGGGCCGGATCGTTTAAATGAACACTGCGTAACACATCCAAACCATGGAGACCATCATGAAGTCAATCGCCCTGTTTGTTTCAATCCTGTGTTTTCCGCTGGCCCTGTTCGGAGAG
>JAOUDE010000255.1 GCA_029859455.1 Ignavibacteria bacterium
CACATGAGTGAAGCTGTAGTCTTTGCCGTTGGCTTTGAAGGCTGCAAGAATGTCATTGAAGCTATTCAGCTCCGTTGCTAACGAGAGATAACCGCCGTTGCCAACGGCGTCCGGGTGCAGAAATGCACCGGCAACCACTTTGCCCAGATCATTGATGTCCGACATGTGAATGACTTTGCTGTGTGGGTGAATCGGAAGCGTCCAGCCAATCGTGCCGTCATCTTTAGGTTGTGGTGAAATCATCCCAGTAAGGTTTTGATAGTAGAAGGGCGGCTGTACAAAAGTGTGATATTTGAACCCCGCGTTTCTCACGAGCGCATCAACTTGTGCTTTCCCGGTAAAATGCGGCACGTTAAATTCGCCATGACTGATAGATTCAACATTAGGGAGTGTTGACCAAATGAAATGTTGAACGCCCGATTCTTTTGCGGCTTCAATAGCGTTTTTGCCTTGCGCGAGTTCATCTGCGCCTTCCCAAAAATTGGTTACTGCAAAGACGCCATAAGCATTCCTGAAGGCGTTTTTCAACGAGTCCGTATCGATCAGGTCAGCTTTGACGGCTTCGTGAGCCTGTCCGGAATAGGCCTCGGGGTTACGAGTTACCGCCCTGACATGAAAAGCGCCTCGATTGACCAGCGCATTGACGACGCCTTTGCCTTGTGAGCCCGTTGCTCCAATGACGACGATAATCTTCTTTTCCATTTCAATTGCTCCCTTTTTCGGTTCTGAATGAATTGTTGTCTTAGTGACAAGACAAAGATAGAACAGAAGAAAGGAAGCAGCCAATAAGGTAGTTTAAGAAAAGGCCTTACTCTATCTTAAGACCGGGGCAATTTCTTACGAATGGTGCTGAGGAATTCGGGGGTTATGCCAAGGAAGGAGGCTATTTGAACGTTTGATATACGATTGAAGAAATCGGGATAACGATTCATAAAGTCAATATAGCGTTCTTCTGCAGTTGAACTGATATTCTGGAGTACTCTTCTTTGATAGCTAACCAATGCATTCTCTGTAAAGACTCTGAATATCCTGTTGAACTTAGGGTAGTCGACAAACAAGCGTAGTTGGTCCTCTTTTGATATTTGAAGTATGATTGAGTTCTCAATCGCTTCAATAGTCAATCTGCTGGGTTCTTCACTGTGAAAACTGGCAAGATCTCCAATCCACCAGTTCTCAATAGCAAACTGAAGGTTATGTTCTTTTCCATTATCATCTGCCATATACATGCGAAAACATCCTTCAACCACAAAGGTGTTTAGTCTGCATACATCTCCCGCTTGCAGGATAAATTGCCTGCGTCGTACGTGTTTCTCCGAAAAGCTTTTTCGAACCGCTTCTTTTTCATCATCAGTCAGAGTAAGATGATTATCAAAGTATAGTATGAGCGATTCTACGTGCATTGTCGGTTGATTCGCCATCTTCTACCGATCGATAGAGTGGCGGTTCACGACGACCAGTTTGCCAGCGGCTGTGCCGTCTTCCATGATCTGGTGGGCTTCGGCGATCTGGTCCAGCCGGAAAACCTGCGCGACAGGTACGGTGGCCTCCCCGCGCTCGACCGCCCGGAGGAACTCGGAGAGAACCTCGCGGGGAAGGTCATGTGCTCCGCCGCCGTAGGCGGTAAGTCGGACACCGCGGGGCAGGTACTCGATCGGATAGAAGTCGTGAACCGTCCATTGATTGCTGAGCATTCCCGTGAAGCAGACCACCCCATGGACTCTCGTCGCCCGCAGTGTGTCCGGCAGGGTCGGGGTTCCGATGAGCTCGAGGGCGGCGTGCACGCCATCGCGGAAGTGCCGGCGGACCTGGGAAGCCACATCCCCGTCATCGATGAGCGGAAGGTCGACTCCGATCTTCTCAAGAGCGTCGAGCTTGGACCTGGTCCGGGTTGTAGAGAGCACCGTCACGCCCCGGCGTTTCGCGAGGATCGCCGCCGCCATGCCGACCGAGGATGTGCCACCCCGAATCAGGATTGACTGGCCCGGCTGGATATCCAGGCCCACGGTGAGAGATCCGTAGGCAGTCTGCAGCATTTCCGGAACGGCGCCGAGGACGCTCCAATCCAGCGAGCTCTCGAACGGGATGACCTGCCCGGCCGGAACCACTGTGTATTCGGCATACCCGCCGTCAAAGACCCGACCCATGCCTCCCATCATTGTCATCACCTGCTGTCCCGGGTTGAACTCGCCTCCGGGCGCATCCGCAACGACGCCCGAGGCTTCGATGCCCGGGACACGCGGAAAGGTCACTCCTTTGGCCAGACCCAGGCGCGTATGAAGCTCGGAGCGATTGAGCCCGAAGGAGTGAACGCGAATCAACACCCATCCCGGTTCGGGCCGGGGAATCCGGCGCTGCTCGATCCTCAGGCCGGATGCCGGTCCGGGCGCGTCCAGGACCACTGCTCTCATCATACTCATGGGGCAGGTGTGGAGAACTTGATGTCAGCGGGAATCAGCAGTGCGACCAAAGAGATGGACACCCTCACCCTGGTTGTGTGCCGGTTCATTCAACCCCCCCCCAGGAATTCAAGGATGGTGTCTTTGACAGCAGTTGGCTGGTCAACCCAAAGGCACACTCGGGCGTTTGGGATTATCTTCACGGTTATTCTGTCCTTGTTCTCAATAGACCCCTCCCAGCTTCTGTTTAGATAACCGTCCATGTAGAAGTTCGAGGGATCATGGTAGATCCCTTCGAGCCCTGGTTGGAGCATGAGGGTGGGGACTTCAAGGTTGTCAAGGTCGAGCGAAATATCCTGGGAATTGAACTCGCATAGATATCTGACCCACACATGGAGTTTCGGTGTCGCAGCCTCGCGCCACAGCCTCAGACCGAGAACAGGATCGACAGCGTAATCACCCGGAATGAAGTTGTTATCATCCCACGTCTCGCGGGTCACGGTTTTGAACCATCGTGGCCCCATGTAGGCATCGTTGATCCTGACACGTTTCTCGAGAGTATTGATCATCGCCGCGCGGGCCGAATCGAGCGCCACAAATTTGGCGGCACCCGAAAGTATGATCACTGCCTTGACTTTGTCGGGGTGCTTGAGTGCATACCGCAGGGCAATCTGAGTTCCCCCCAGCCAGTGACCGACGATGATCGCGTTCCGGATGCCTTCTTTTTCAATCAGGACTTCAAGTGCTCTGACCGCCCCATTTGTCCATGTTTGTTCGCCGAAGCTTGCGCTCTCGCCTGGACCCGGCGGGGCTGGAGTCCCTCCGAATCCCGCAAGTGTCACCGCATACATTTGAAAGTTGTCTGAGAAGCTCTCCATGAGGTCTGCAAAGATTCCCCCGCTGAATCCAAACCCGGGAATCAGAATCATCGGTCGCAGGCCGCTACCATGACGCAACACGTCGCCGAAGGTACCAGGCGTCCCGGTTTCATATCCCGGCGGATCAACAAGATTGTTAAGCGTCGAGTCCTGCTTCATGATCCTCTCGACAGACTGTTGAGCATGGACATTCGAGGACAGTGCCACAACCAGCAAGGAAATCATGAAGAGAACAGCAGTCTTTCTACACGAGAAACACATAGAGGCCTCCTTTTGACGTTTGCAGTAACGTATCTCAGTCAAAGTGCCTGAGTTTCGTCACAGGAGTTCGGATGCCGTTAGCAAACCCCGACCGTGTCATGCGCAGGCAACCACACACGTAACACACACATGAAGTATCCTGAGAGCAAAGGTAAACCACTACCGATTCTTGTTTCAGCTTGAGCCCCTATAACGTACAGATCATGGTCCAGGAAGTTCCTGACTCACCACATTTGGTGAATGTCTCTGACTCATAAAATCGAAGGGCGTAATTGTTGGGGGCAACGCTCAAAGATAATTGCTTTACTCCCTGAGCTTTACCTGTCTCTTTCAGTCTGCGAAGCAACAACCGTCCAATGCCTTGAGAACGAAAATCACTTCTTACAGCTATACCCAACTCGGGGATATGAGGAGCAACAAAGCCATAACTATGATCGTCGTCTGTCCAGAACCTGTACCATGCAGCGCCGATCTTCTCAGAGTTCAATTCCGCAATGACGGACACGTCGCCTGCTTTGCCCCAATCTGCAAGCAACCTTTGGAATTCCACGTTTTCAAAAAAGGTTTGCATGGAAGGTCTGTTGCTACCACTGCCCCAATGAAATGCTTCGAATAACATCTCATAAAGAAACTGTACGTCGGCTTGAGTGCCCTTTCGAATAATGATGTTGCCGCTCTTTGTAATAACGTTGATTTGCGGTGACTACAATGTAGCTAAGCTCTGGGCAGCCAAGATTCTCTGTGGTTGCTTGCACTTAACGTGTGCACAAACCACGCCGCCCCACACCGGTGGTTGCGAAAGAATCATTTTCTCCTCGGCTCCGGTGCGGGGTGGAGCGAGTTCT
>JAOUDE010000013.1 GCA_029859455.1 Ignavibacteria bacterium
AGACTCCACCACAATCCTGCCGGACCGCACACCCATGAAACGTGACCTGCTTTCCTTTTCTCTCTGGACAACCGGGGAACTGACGGCGATCCTTGATCTTGCCGCCGATGGAAAGAAAGGGGGACTCGCGTCGCTCCCTCTTCGCGGCAGGACCGCGGCGCTTATTTTCGAGCATGAATCGCTCCGCACGCGTGTATCGTTCGAGGTCGGCATTGCCCAGCTTGGAGGGACGTCGATCTTTCTTCAGGAGGAAACGATCGGTCTGGCAACACGAGAGTCCGTCCATGATATCGCGTCCGTTCTTTCCCGTTACAACGACCTGATCATTGCACGCACAACCCGTCACACGACCTGCCTGCAGCTCGGGGAGAGTGCCGGTGTGCCCGTGATCAATGCGATGACCGACCTGGTCCACCCCTGTCAGGTCCTCGCTGACGCCCTGACACTCCGGGAGGCGGGACGATTGAAGCCGGAGACGAAGATTGTGTTCCTGGGCGAAGGGAATAACATCGTGAACTCGTGGCTCGAGCTGGCGGAAAAGCTTCCTCTCCATTTCGTGTTCTCCTGCCCCTCCGGCCATGAACCGCACGCTCAGGTGCTGGAGCAGGCCCGTAGTGCGGAGCTGAGCAGGATCGAATCCGTACAGGACCCTGTCGAGGCGGTCCAGAATGCTGATGTGGTGTACACAGATGCATGGCCGATTTCCCGCGGATCAGCGGAGGAGGGAACCGATCTGGCCGCGTTCAAGCCGTACCAGGTGAACGAAGCGTTGCTCAAGTCAGCGAAGTCTGATTGCATGGTGATGCACAGGCTTCCCGCGAACAGAGGCGAAGAGATCACCCGTGAAGTCCTGGATGGTCCTCAATCGGTCGTGCTCGATCAGGCGGAGAACCGGCTCCACCTCCAGAAAGCCGTGATGGCAACCCTTCTCAAGAGTTAACCTCCTTCGCTTTTTCTCTCCCGGGCCGCAATGTCCCGAATTCAGGTCACCTGCATTCCGCTCTGGACATCACCTTCGGAAAGCCCCTTTTTTCTGATTGAATAGTGCATTCGAGACTTGGCACGCCAATTGGATATCTCTCCTGTGAACCCTTGTAAGAAGAGGAGAGATCCCAATGAAAACGATGATTGTATTCTGTGCCCTGATTCTTGCGGTGCCGGCTTCATTTGCCCACGGCGGGATTGATGATGCTGCAGCGTTCTTTCATGTGTCACTCCGCCCGCATGGGGAATGGATACGTGACAGCTATGGCACAGCGGTCTGGAAACCTGCCTGCGTACCTGCAGGATGGCAACCCTATACCGTGGGGCGGTGGATCTGGACCGCCGACGGGTGGTACTGGGAGTCCGATGAACCATGGGGTTGGGCAACATACCATTATGGACGCTGGGACTACGATCCCTTCGCGGGCTGGGTCTGGATCCCCGGTCGTGAATGGGCTCCATCTTGGGTTGAGTGGCGCTATGGCGGAGGTTACGTCGGTTGGATTCCGCTCAGGCCGGTCCGCAGAGTACATCTGTATGTCGGCTTTCAGTACGATGATCACTGGAGCTATGTACGGTCGCATGACATCATGAAGCACAGGATCGATCACCACCTGCTGTCGAAGGATCGAAAAAAGGAGGCGCGCGCATTACTCCTTGCGAAGCTGGACCGAAGAGACGAAAGGATCCGGGACAGACGGGGGCCTGACCGCCGTGCGATTGATCGGCCGGCCGGTCGTGCTTCCCACGATCAGAGGGTACTCAGGGATCACCAGAGGGGGGCGCTTCCCCGGGGTGCAGAGATGAACATCCCTGAGGACCGGCGGGATAAGGTGAGAGAAAATTCGCACGCCGACCGGAGTGGCGGGAGCCACCGGGAAACAGGACGCCGAACCCGGGCCGAGTGAAGTCGGCAGGAGTGAGCGGGAGGCCCTCGGGGAAAGGGCCTCTCGTTTTATCGTTTCATCGTCTCGAAATTCTGTTTTCGCAACAGCAGCTGCTTCACCTTCCACACAGGAACCGAGAACCACTGGGGGGATCGTGAGGTCAGCACAAGGTAATCAGAGCCGCTGGGCGCCTCATGGAAGTGAATTGCTGCACCGCCCACTTCAATCGTGGCAACACGGGTTGGCGGGGAGGTGACGGCCGAGTCGATGAACGACTGTGTGTTGAAGGATGACAGGGCTGCGAGAAAACTTGTAGGTTCGCCGATCGGTGTCGATCCGACCATCCATCCGGTATCGGACCGGGCCACGGTAAAGACAGTGTCTCCGTAGGAAAAGCGAACCTGCATGATCTCGTCGCGAGGCATCTGAAAGATCGTCTTGTCCCGCCAGTCGGTTCCCTTCTTGTCGAACGTCGAATGGATCAGGCCGTCGGTGATATACACGTCATCTGACCCTTCGGCACGGACATATGTCTCGGTGAACGAGGTCGTCGTCTTTCCGATCCGGAACGCTGCGGCAAGTCCTCTGTCCGTAAATATCGAGACAAGTGTTCCGGTTGAATCCACTTCAAACAACCCCTGCTTTTCCGGATTACTCGACACGACGCTCTTCAGCGCGAGACTCTTTCCTGTTGCCACGGCGCGTGTGGCCATGAACTCTTCAGCCGGATACCGGAGCGGTTCCGTGATTGTCCAGATGCCATCGATCTTTTCCAGGACGACATGTCCGTTGTCGCCGGTGAATTCCATTCTGACGACCGCGGCGGAATCATACGTCACCAGCATATCGGATCCGGATCTGCTCTGCTCTCCGGGTCCCTGAAGAACGACATACGCCAGGACGGCGAGGACCGCTATCGCTGCGAGGGAAAAAAGGAGTGTCCGTTTCATCATCATTGCATCAGGCTGTGTTGTTTAGTGTGACTGCTCAAGTGCGTTTCTGCGGGCACGGCGTGACCTCCAGCGGAAGAGGCCGAACAAAAGGACCGCAAGCGGCGGCGCGATGAGAGTACCGAATTTCACGATGCTCTTTCCCCCGTCCGATATCTGATCGAGCTGCGGCATGGTCACATCCTTCGTCCGGATCGTAATCAGGCCGGCATCATCCACCAGATAGTCGATCATGTTGGCGAAGAAGGTGACATTGTCGTTGTTTCCGAGGTATGCATCGAGGGGGAAGTCACCGTCACCGACCACGATCATGCGTGTCTCGATCCCGGAAGCGAGCTTCTCTCCGACCGGGACGAGACCGGTCAGTGTGCTGTCAACAGGCACCTCCCTGTCGGCATAGGCGCTCGAAAAAGAACCGGTGAGACTCCAGGCCAGAGGGATATGAGGTTCCGAAAACTCGGCCGGCGCATATTCCGCCAGCGGGTTGATCATGAACACCTTTTCCATCCGTCCGCTCCTTTCAGAGGAGGAGATCAGCAGTTCCGCGTGAAGTCCCTTCTGTGATACGGCCACCGTATCTACAGAACTGACGAAGAACAGGACCATCCCCTGAAGGTCCTTGACGATCATATTCTCCGGACCGAAGTTGTTCACAAGAGGGAGAAGGGGAAACGGAACCTGGGACTGAAGGTTGAATCCGAACGACTGTTGGATGATGCTGATACTGGCACACCTCGCATCGCGGACGAGATCCGTATTGATCCGGATGCCGTAGGAAAGGAGCAGATCGTCCATCCCGAGGTCGAGCTCCCGTCCAAAACGCTCCTGCAGGGTTCCGTCCACCTTGTTCAGGAGGAAAGCGACCTTGCCGCCCCTCATCAGGTACTGGTCGACCTCATACTGATGGGTCTCGGGGATCTTGTTTTTCGGTGCCATGACGACGAGTGCCGCCATGTCCCGGGGAACCGGGCGACCGCCGGTCAGATCCACCGGAATCAATTCATACTGTCCGGCCAGGGCATGCTGGACCCCCTGCATCTGTTCGAGGGCTGGTTCCCCATGGCCTGTCAGAAAACCGACCTTCTTCTTCTCCTTCGTCGTAATGCGCTTGATCGCGGCGCTGATGTCATATTCGAGCGATCCGAGATTCTGTACCACCGGAATCACTTCCTTCCGGTCTTCATAAAACATGACGAGGCCCATGTAGGCACGTTTCGCCTCGAACTTGTCCTCGTTGACGACCTGAACCTGCACCGGGGCAATCCCCTGCTGCTGCGCTTCCTGTTCTCCCTCAGTCCCCGCGGGATCGACGAAGTTGTAGACCAGGTTCCCGTTCGAATAGGCGCGGTATTCGTTCAACTGATCGAGCACCGCTCGCCGGTAGTTGTTGTACGGAGAGGGGAGATCCTCAGTAAAATAGGCCGTCACCGCGATCTTATCATCAAGGGAACCGACAAGAGCACGGCTTGCGTCCGAAAGGGTAAACATGTTGTTCGATGTAAGATCAATCCGTCCGAACACCCTGATGGAGATAATGTTGAGGAGGACAAGCCCGACGAGGGCGACGGTGACCAGAATAAGGGCCCGGGATCTAATTGATTTAGTGTTCATGTCCGGTTACCACTTTCTTCGTTCAAGTGAAACAGTTGCGAGCAGAAGAGAGAATCCGATCACGGAAAAGAAATACAGGATATCCCTCGAGTCGACAACCCCGCGTGCGATGCTGGAAAAGTGATAGTCGACCGAAAGAAACTCGAGGGTTGTGGAGAGCGTGTCAGGGAGAAAGATCAGCATCTTGTCGATCAGGAACAGGGCCAGAACCGCGATGAGCGTCACAATGAACGCCACGATCTGGTTCTCCGTGAGACTCGATGCGAAGAGACCGATGCTTACATAGACCCCGCCCATCAGGAACAGTCCGAGGTACCCCGCAAACACCGGGCCCGGATCGATCTCTCCGATCGAAGAAACCGCGACCAGATAGATCAGAGTCGGCAGCAGGGTTGCACCAAGCAGAGCCCAGGCCGCAAAGAATTTGCCGAGAATGATCTCCACATCCCTGATCGGCTTCGTCACAAGGAGCTCGATCGTACCGGCTTTCTTCTCTTCGGCGAGCAGGCGCATGGTGATTGCCGGGATAAAGCCGATGAATATCCACGGGATGACCTCGAACACCGTCGCAAGGCTCGCGATGTTCATCAGAAACAGGGAACTGCTGAAGAACCAGCCGACAACGGCGAGAAAGAAGACTATGACGACATACGCCACAGGCGAATTGAAGTACGACTGGAGTTCCCGACGGAAGATAGGATAGACGTACGGTAGTGTTTTCATCGTTGCAAAGTCAGACAGGTGTTAGGACATAGTCAGTTTGTGGAATACTTCCTCCAGACTTGTGCTGGAGCGTGTCATTTCGAGCAGGACCCATCCTTCGGCGACAGCAAGGCGGAATACATCTTCACGGATATCGCTCCCTTTCTCCACACTCAGCACAAAACGGGAGACGGAGTCAGCATTCGAACTCAACTCCACACCGGCGACGGATGGAAGGGCGCTCAGTTTCGGCGCCACCTCTTCCAGCGGGTTCGTTGCGCCGGTCCTCAACTCCAGGGTAATCGTTTCCGCCCCTCTGAAGTCCTGTTGAAGCTGAGAGGGGGTTCCGTCGGCGACGATCGTTCCCTCGTTGATAATCAGGACCCGGTCGCAGGTCGCCTGTACCTCCGAGAGAATATGGGTGGAGAGAACGAATGTTTTCGCGCGGCCGAGCTGTTTGATGAGATTCCTGATCTCGACAATCTGGTTCGGGTCGAGGCCGCTTGTCGGCTCGTCGAGGATCAGGACCTCCGGCTCATGGAGAAGCGCCTGTGCAAGCCCCACACGCTGGCGGAATCCCTTGGAGAGCTCACCGATATCCTTGTGGCGTACAGTACCAAGTCCACATACGCCGACCATCTCTTTGATCCGGGGTCCAATCAGCTCCCGTCCGACCCCGTGGAGGCGTGCCGAATATTCCAGATAATCCAGAACATTCATGTCAAGATAGAGGGGATTCATTTCCGGGAGGTAACCGATCTTCCGTCGCACTTCCAGGGAGTGATCGAAGATGTTGAGGCCGTCGATCTCAACGGTACCCGCCGTGGGGGGAATGTAGCACGTGATGATCTTCATCGTGGTGCTTTTCCCCGCACCGTTCGGCCCGAGAAACCCGAGAATCTCCCCGGTTTTTACCTCGAAGCTCAGGTCATTGATCGCTTTTTGTGCGCCGTAGACCTTTGTCAGATTTCGGACTGTGATTGACATGGCTGAATATGCTAGTATTAGATTCTACGGGCTGGGTACTGCAATGGCAGGCAAGAAGGTAGCAATTGGGTGGAAAAAAATCAAGAAACAGGTTTGATCGGGACGATCGCCCAGGCAACCAGATAACCGATAAGCAATGGGAATACCCCGGTGACGAGGCAGCCGAGGGCTGCGGCCAGCCGGACGATCGTCGGGTCGATTTCAAAATACTCGGCGAGGCCGCCACAGACACCGCCGATTTTTCTGTCGGCCATCGAGAGGTAGAGACGCTTCGGAGTCTCCGGAGGTGGAGGCGCTGCTTTCTTTGCCATGGTTACCCTACGTTTTTGGTTGTGATTGGTTGCAGCGAAACAGGTCCCCGGTTACTCCCGGACCTCCGTGACCTCCTCTCTCACAAGGGCAACGACAGCCGCCTGCGGGACAATGAGATATTGCCTTCCCTCGAATTCGATCTCCACTCCGTGTTCACGGAGAAAAATCGCATAATCTCCCTCCTTCGCCTGGAGGGGGATGTATTTCATCGGATCCCGCGGGGGTGACCACGGTTCTTCCTCCGTGTAGTTGGGATTTGGAATCGGATATCCGGGTCCTACCTTCACAACGCGACCTGTCGCGACCTTTTCCTTTTCCCTCACGGAGGGTGGAAGGTACAGGCCCGACTTCGTCTTGTCGTTCGCGTCTTCGACATCCAGCAGGATCCGGTCACCCACGATCAAAACCTGCTTCGTTCTTTTGATCATAACGAGATCCGGTTTATGCGATTGTTACTTCCTTGCAAAGGTACACATCCTGAATCGCATGCAGGAGCTTCACCCCGTCTTCCATCGGTTTCTGGAATGCCTTCCGCCCTGAAATCAATCCTGTGCCGCCCGCCCGCTTGTTCACGACCGCAGTCTTCACTGCATCGAACAGGTCATTCTGCCCCGCCGCACCGCCTGAATTGATCAGACCTGCTCTTCCCATGTAGCAGTTGGCAACCTGGTACCGAGTGAGGTCGATCGGGTGGTCAGTGGTCAGCTCCGAGTAGACCTTCTTGTGTGTTTTGCCAAAATTCAGAGCAGTATACCCGCCGTTGTTTTCAGGAAGTTTCTGCTTGATGATATCTGCCTGAATCGTTACGCCAAGGTGATTTGCCTGTCCGGTCAGATCGGCCGAAACATGATAGTCCTTTTCTTTTGTCTTGAACGCTGCATTGCGTGCGTAACACCAGAGGATCGTAGCCATTCCGAGTTCATGGGCATAACGGAAGGCCGAAGACACCTCCTGGATCTGACGCTTGGATTCCTCCGAGCCGAAGTAGATGGTGGCGCCGACCGCCGCCGCGCCCATGTCGAAGGCTGTTTCAATATCGCCGAACATGATCTGATCATAGCTGTTCGGATACGAAAGGAACTCGTTATGGTTGATCTTGACGATGAACGGGATCTTGTGGGCGTATTTCCTGGCGCACGCACCGAGAACGCCGTATGTAGAGGCGACCGCATTGCACCCGCCTTCGATGGCAAGGCGAATGATATTCTCCGGATCAAAATAGAGCGGGTTCGGCGCGAACGAGGCGCCTGCCGAATGCTCGATCCCCTGGTCAACAGGCAGAATGGAGAGATATCCTGTTCCGGCAAGACGTCCGTGGCCGTAAATTTGCTGGAGGCTCCTGAGTACCGAACTCTTGCGATCGGATGGAAGAAAGACACGCTCCACAAAATCGGGGCCCGGGAGATGGAGCGACTTGCTTGAAATCGTTTTGCACTGGTGACCAAGCAGATCTGAGGCTTCTGCCCCAAGGGTCTGCTGAATCTGCTTCAAATCCATTATTCCTCCTGAAGAATGCTGGTTTTCGGGGAAAGTCGGTGGAGAGATGTGTCGAAAAAGCAACAGATGGGTCATAACATAGCAAAAACGGCTGTGATTTTCAAACAACAAACATCCCGCGGGCGGAGTGTTCGATTAGTCAAAATTGCATCGGATGGCTGGAGGAATGTGGAAAATTTGTACCACCCTGTGCTCTCAAATGGACACCTGCTAGAAAAAACGGTTTTTTTGAGCTTTCGCCAGCCTGGCACGGTATTCGTATAGACAAAAGCAGAAGGCAATACTATCCTGGTAAGGGGAATGATATGAAAAAGACCTATCGGTTTGCCGAGCTGACGAAAGAGGAGCGTGAATATCACGAGATGATTCTTCTCGAAGAGGTGGACGTGCAGGCGTGGTTCGCCATTGCGTTCAGCAATATTTTTGATGAAGAACTCTTCGTGACGGTGCAGTGAACATGAAACCAATGACCGTTACGGCAATTGTGGCGCTTCTGGTCGGGATTCCCCTGATGATCAAGACTATCAGAGCAGAGATGCAATCTGTCCGCAATGACCTAAACCCGCGGTTTTCTGACAACAATCATCTTTATGATATCGATGAGCTCATGATGTAGATTTTACCTCCGAGAAAGCCTCACTTTGGTGGGAGAGAGGCTTTCGTCTGCTCAAGGATAGGGTGCCGGGATACACCCTATCCTTTTTTATTGCCCATCCCCGTTCGGTGGAACCTGCCGTGGAAATTCTTGCAAATGAATTTTGGAAAATGTATCTTGGCGGCAAATAACAGTACACCGTTATTGTGCTTCTGATGGTTGCGTTGCCTTGAGGGATTGGTGAGTGCGGCTGGAGACAACGATCGGTACAGAGTGATAGTGCCGGGGTTCCACCCTCACACAGTCTGTCCACCGTTAAGAGGCAATATATCGGGTGCCCGTTTCAATCTTCATTATTGCGAGGAGCTGTGCCATGGAAAAGGGCGTAGTCAAATGGTTTAACGGAGCGAAGGGCTTTGGCTTCATCAAGCGGGAGTCAGGTGAGGACGTGTTCGTCCATTACAAGGCTATCGTTGGCGAAGGCTTCCGTTCCCTCAATGAAGGTGATCAGGTCGAGTTCGAGGTCGAACAGGGTCCGAAAGGACTTCAGGCCTCCAAGGTCTCGAAGGTCTGACATCCTCATTGACGCCCTCAGCCCTCTGCCTCGCAGAGGGCTTTTTTTTGGTACCTGGCAGGAATGTTGGGAGAAGGAATGCTCTACTTCCGGGGATATTCCCTTGTCACGACGGTGTGAACGCCGCCCCGAATTCTGTAATCAACAGTGATTTTCATCCATTTTGGTTTTGTGCAGGCAAGCATGTCGTCCATAATCCTGTTTGCGACATGTTCCTGGTAGATGCCGACATTCCTGTATGAAAGAAGGTAGTACTTGAAGGATCGCAGTTCAACGCAAACCTTGCGCGGTATGTAATCGATCCTGATCGTACCAAAGTCGGGAAGTCCGGACCAGGGGCAGACCGCCGTAAACTCGTCCGTGTCGATCGTGACAACGATTTCCCTGCCAGGATACTCATAGGAAAAAGATTCCAGAACGGCAGGATCGATCGAAGCGGTGTCAGCGACATTGAATCGTTTGTCGAGTGCGTTGAAGCTGGTTTCACTTCTCACCGGCGGTATCGGTTTCGCCTTTTTCATATCATGAATATAGAGAATTTTTCCAGATCAGAAAAGTGGAGTTACGCATGACCCGCCTGACCGTCTGCCTGTTCCTGGCCGTTCTTATCCTGGGATGCGGCGCAACAAAGGAAACCACCCAGGAGGTGATGTTGACCGGCTGGACAACCCGATCAGATTTCTTCAACGGGTCCTTTCCCGGATTCCAGGCACGGTATGACACCGTTCAGATAGCGCCTGACATGGTTGAACTGATAGCGGATTTCAATGACGGAACCGACTGGCTGGTTTTCCTCGGAACATGGTGCTCCGACAGTTATCGTGAGGTCCCCGCGTTCCTCAGGATTGTGGACAATGCCGGTATCGACAGCACGCGCATACGGTACTATGGTCTGGACCGTGATAAGATGAGTCCTGGCGGTTTCGAACAGGGATATGATATCACCCGTGTTCCAACAATCATCTTCATGAGGGATGGCACGGAGATAGGGAGGATTGTTGAACGCTCGGAGCCGGGGATGGAAGATGAGATGCTCCGTATCCTGATGGAGGGTGGAGAGGAGTGATCATCACTGGTACGCCATCGCCTTGAGAAGGGCGATCCGTTTCAGGACAGGTGGGTGGGTGGCCAGAAGGTTCGCGAAAAGTCCTTCTCTGGCGTTGATCGGCCGGGCAAGAGGGTCTGCAATGCAGAGATGGGCTGACCCCTTCTTGATCGATCGTGTTGGTTCGACCGCTGCATCAATTTTTTCAAGTGCAGACGCGAGCGCCCCGGGATTTCTGGTCAACTCTGCGGCTGATGCGTCGGCAAGGTATTCTCTCTGCCTTGAGACTGCCATTGCCAGAATTCTCGAGACGAAAGGGGCCAGGATCAGGCCGACGATCCATCCGACCAGCAGCAGGGGGGACGCGCCTTCCTTCGAAGACCGCCTCCTCGCTCCGCCGAGATAGAGCGAGCGTGCCCCGAGTTCCGAAATCAGCAGCACCGCGCCGATAAGGGCGGCAACCACCGTCATGAGGCGGATATCGTAATTCCGGATATGCGCCATCTCGTGAGCAATCACACCCTGCAGTTCCTCCCTGTTCAGCCTCTCGAGCAACCCCTGCGTCACCGCTATGTGCGAGTGTCCCGGATCCTGGCCGGTCGCAAATGCATTCGGGTCGGGATCCGGTATGACATGAAGTTGCGGAACGGGCAGCCCGGAGGCGATCGCCATCTCCTCGGTCACATTTCTTAGCTGTTGATGCGCCGGGTTTCCGGCAATAATAGGCTGTGCGCCTGAGGAGACAAGGACCGCCCGGGTGCCTCCGCTCAGGCTCCAAAAGGAGGTGCCGATGCCAAGTCCAACGGCTGCAACAGTTCCGACCGGGATGACGGAATCGAGAATGATCAGATCAAAACCATATCCGAGCAGCGCAACAAGCAGCGTAAACAGTATCATGACGAGGACGGTTGTGCGGCGGTTGATTCTCTGCTGCTCGTACAGGTTTCGCGGCAAGCCTGTCATTGTTTTCTTACTTCTTCAGCGAGAGGTCGACCGTCGGAACGGACCGCTCCGCCGCCTCTTTGATCTCGAACAGCTCCGCCTGCGTGAACCGGAACAAGCCGGCGATAATGTTTCCGGGAAACTGCTGCTGTATGATATTGAAACGGGTGGCGAGATCGTTGTAGAACTGGCGCGCAAAACCGACCTTGTTCTCGGTACTTGAAAGCTCTTCCTGGAGCTGGCGGACGTTTTCGTTCGCTTTAAGGTTGGGATAGTTCTCGGAGAGAGCGAACAGGCGGGAGAGAGCTCCGGTGAGCACATTCTCCTTCTCCGCCGAATCCGCCACACCGGTCGCCGAGACCGCCGCATTCCTGGCTTTGATCACTTTTTCCAGCGTGTCCTGCTCAAACTCCATATACCCCTTGACGGTGTTGACCAGATTGGGAATCAGGTCATGCCGTCGCTTCAGCTGGATATCGATCTGCTTCCACCCGTTTTCGACCTGATTGCGGAGTGCGATCAGCCGGTTGTATTGTGCGACCGCCCAGAAAACAGCCAGTACTACCAGTCCTACGAATATCCAGAAAATAGTCATGTCGTCCTCATACTGGTGATGAATGATAATCAGGAAGATTCTCCCCATTCGCAAGTCCTTCTGCTCTGACATCCGGTCACCGATCTCCCTTCCTCACCGGGAGATCCAGGCCTCAACGGTCAGAACGACTCACCTTCTCAATCTTGAAATTCGCGTGCGATTTGAATATATTGAGCCACACCCGCGGATGCCTCACGAGAGGTATCAGTCCATCGACGGAAATGGAGTACATGAGTCCCGACGAAAAGCCCGATCCACGAGAAGTCGAGCGACAGAAGCTTCTCGAGGAAATCAGACAACGCGCAGAGGAAGCGGAGCTCAAACGCATTGAGCTGGAAGAGAAGAAGTCGGGAACGGTTGCTCCGGAAGACGAGCAGCCCCAGGAACCAGCCGGTCCGCCGGTCGCCGTGGATCAGCAGCCCACCCCTCAACCGAAACGGAAGAACGTTGATGAGCACAGGCTCATCGATCTGCGCGGGCGGTTTGCCGTCGCCGTGGATCACGACGATATCGATGAAGCCTCCGACATCCTCCTTGATCTTGCCGGACTGATTCCTGACACCGTTGAGTTGACCTCGTACCAGAACACCATCCGTGCGCTCCGGAAGAAGCTGCGGGAGGCCAGAGAAGTTCCCGCACCGCCTCCTGTCAGGGATGAACGGTCGGAGAGGGAGCGTCTCTCGCTGGAGAAGAAAGCGAACGCACTGATGGAAGAGTCGACCTCCCTGTACGAACAGGAGAAGTACGATAAAGCGGCGACGACCATCGGCCGGCTCCTGGAACTCGATCCTGAGAATGAGGACGCAGTCGATCTTCAATCGAGAATTGTCAAGGCACAGGAACTGGCCGCGGAGGTCAGGGCTGAGGAGGAGAGGTGGAAGGCAGAAGAGGTTGTCGTCCCAAAGGTCGAACCCGAACAGGACCCTGAACCCGAGATTCAGGAAGGGGGGGATTTCTGGGGAAATGAAGAAATCCCGCACAGTGATGGAGAGTACGGACTGCAGATCGATGAAGAGGAAGGCGCCGCGCAACCACCTCCCAGGCGGCCGCTGACTCAGAGGATCGTCGAGCGGGCATCCGGCATCACAATTCCGGTCAAACCGATCGCCATTTCACTGGTGATGATCCTCGCGGTTGTCGGCGGGTATTTCCTTGCGAGAGAGATTCAGGTTGCCGCCGCCAAGATGGATGCATCCGTTCTCATTCTTCCCGGATGGCATACGCCGTCCGACACCCTTGCCGCCTACCTCTCCTATGCGGTTCTGGAGCAGGTGACGGCCGCTCTTTCGTCCACCCCGGGACTTCGTGTGATTGCTCCGCAATCTGCCTCGTCCGTCCAATACATCAAGGGAGGGCCGGCAGCAGCCGCGCGGAGCCTTCAGGTGGAGCATTATCTTCACTGGAAGATTGCGACGACCCCCGCTTCGGTAACGTTCGATCTGACCCTGCGCGATACTGGAGCAGTTGATCCCCTCTGGACCAGTCGGCGGCAGAGTTCCATTCGGGAGCTTCCCGCGGCAGCTGCCGAAATTGCCACTTCGATTCTCATCGCCCTGGAACTCCGTCAGGAAGGGGGTCGGTCCGCCATACAGGTTGCAGGAATGTCTTCCGATGAGGATGCTCTGCTGGATTACTTCCGCGGACGGCTTATGGTTGCCAATCGCGAGCGGTTCTCCGTTCGTTCAGCCGGACTATTGTTCGACAAGGCGATCCGGACCGATCCGGCGTTCCGCATGGCAAAAGTGGGAAAAGCCTGGACATTGCTGCTCGAAGCCGACGCGTCTCTCGAATCACCACGGTCACTTCTTATGGATGCGGGTCGCTATCTGACAAGCGCCGGTGACGAAGGAGCAACCTCACCCGCTCATTTTTCGGCAATCGGACTTTCGGAACAGCTTCAGGGACGGTTCGAAAAGGCAAAGACATTCTACGATGCCGGTGTGAAGTTCTTCCCGGGAGATCCGGAGCTCCGTCGTCGTGCGGCGATCCTCTGTTTTATCCGGGGTGAATCTGATGATGCCCGCGCACATGCGGACGCAGCGGTCGAGCTCGACCCGCTGAACAGTGAGTCATTCCTTGTGCGGGGAACGGTTTCCCGGCACGATGATGTCCGTGCTGCACTGGCAGATTACCGGCGGGCGGCGCGGCTCTCCCCCGATCGTCATGGAGCCATGGTTTCTTATCTTCCGGAGTTGCTTGTCGACATTCAGCAGCATGACAGCGCCGCAGCGATTCTCACGAACGAAATCGGCCGGACCCGGGACGATTATCTTCTGTACTACAGACTGGGTCGGGTTTATCAGGCGGCAGGGAAACCGATTTCGCAATGGGGCAAAGAGCTGGAGAAAGCGCAGACGCTGTTGAATCGGCACCTTGCTGCTGATCCCGGCGACGGCGTGGCCCGAAGTTACCTTGCGCTCGTGTTGACTCGTCTCGGCAAGCAGAAGGAGGCGGAGGTCGAACTCAACCGCGCACTTCGTGATCGCCGTGACCATACAATGGTGTTGTATAACGCGGCGAGAGCGTACACAATGCAGCGAAATGAAGAGTCCGCCCTGGAGTATCTTGATAAGGCAGTTGGCGTTCGTTACAATTCAATGATGATCGCTGATATGGATTTCTTTAACCTCCGGAATCAGTCCGCCTTCCAGGCTGTAGTCACGCGTTGATAGTCGGTGTTCATCTCCTCCTCGCCCCGGGCAGGCCTGCATTGACATTACCGGCCCGAATCAATAGATTGACTTCCTTAAAGACTTAGTAAGGATTTATGCCAAACGTTCAGGATATCGAGCGTCAGGAAAGAAAGAAGAAGGCCGGCGAGTTCCTTCGGATGGCCGATAAATTCTACAAGATCGGCGATTTCGCAGAGGCTGAAAGGCTTGCCATGAAGGCGACGGAAGTTGATCCTGGCAATCCCTACGCCCTCGCGTACCGCGAACGAATTCGTTTCGCGAAGGAGAACATCGGGCGGAAAGAAGGTCAAACCTCTGCCCCGGCGCAGGCAGACGAGTCTCCGTCGACAACCGACCCTGTGCGCGCAACCGTCGATGCTGATCTGAAGAAGGCAGAGGAGGAGGTCCGCCTCAAGCTGAAGGAGGCGCAGGACCGGCTCGAAGAAGAGCGTCGGAAGTTTGCCGAGGAAGCCCGGAGGCGGGACGAGGAGGAGCAGAAACGAAGGGCTGAGGAGGAGGAACGCGAGAAAAGGCGAAGCGAGGAGCTCCGTAAGGCGACGGAAGAGCTCCGCGTTCGAATCCTCGAAGAAGCGCGCGTGCATCTGGAATCGGAGCGGGAACGGCTGGAAGCGGAAGCGACGACGCGGCTTGAGGAGGAACGGAGCCGGCTTGCGGAACAGATGGAGAGGCTCCGACAGGAAGAGATGCAGAGGCGCGAACAGGAGCAGGACGGCTCTGAATCAACCGAAACACTGCTCCGGCAGAAGGAGGAGGAACTCCGCAAACTAGAATCTGAGCTGCGCGCGGATGTGGAAGAAGAAAAAAGGAAGATGGAAGAAGAGCGTCTCCGGGAGGAGCAGGAGCTCGAGCAGTTGAGCCATGCAAAGAGGGAAGAACTTGCTACGGCCGAGGCAAACCTGCTGGAGAAAGAGAAGGCGTTGCAGCGATTGGAAGATGAGCTGAAGCGTTCTCTGGAAGAACAGAAGAACCGGCTTGAGACTGAGAAGGAACGTATCGAGAGGGAAGCAGCGGACCGGCTGGCCAGCGAACAGCAGACGATCCAGATGCTGAAGAAGCAGATCGAGCAGGAAGCGGACGAGCGCCGGCGCGAAGAGGAGGGGGAGCGGAACCGGATATCTCAGGAGCGTGAGCGTCTCGAAGCGGAGAAGCAACGGCTCGAGAATGAAATGCGGGAGAGGATCGAAGCAGAACGGGTCGAGTTGGAACAGCTCCGGGAGCAACAGGAGGCTGAGGCGGCTGAACGCGTCAGACGTGAGGAGGAGGAAAAAGCGCGCCTGGAGGAGGAATTCCGTCAGAGAGTGGAGGAGGAGAAACGGCGTCTCGCCGAGGAACAGCAAAAGCAATATGAAGAGGAACGGGCCCGCATCGAAGCGGAGGCGAAAGAACAGGCCGAACTCGAATACAAGCGGCGGGTAGAGGAGGAACGTCAGGCGCTCGAGAACCTCCGGAAGCAGGAAGAAGAAGAGCGCCGGCGGAAGGAAGAAGAGCTCGCCGCCCAGAGGGCAAAGGAAGAGGAGGAGACGAGGAAGTACGAAGAAGCTGTCCGGCAGGCGATCGAGGAAGGCCGGCTTCTTGCACAACACAAGAAGATCCGGTCGTATCTTGACAAGGGACGACGGTACCTCGGCAAGGGGGAATTCGATTTTGCTCTCCAGGAGGTAGCGAAGGCATTCATTCTTGACCCGGAACATGAGGATGCCCGGGAGCTCGAGCAGGTTGTCTATGCCGCACGGGAGGAGGAGGCCAGGAAAGCAGAGGAAGCCCGCCAGCGCGAGAATGAGGAATTGGAAAAGGTGAAGGAGGTCGAGCGGCGACTCGCCTCACAGGCGCGCAAGGAGAAGGAAGAAAAGGAACGGAAAGCGATCAGGACGGCAAAAGTAACCGGATGTCTCAGGAAAGCGAACGAGTGTTTTCTCGACGGCGAATTGAATGAAGCGCTGGCGGAAATTGAGACGGTCTATGCAATGGATCCGGGGAACAGTGAGGCGACGGAGCTCGAAGTGAAAATTCTGAAAGCCCAGAAACGCCGGGATGTAGCGGAGGAGGTCTCCACTCAGAGGACGATCGAGGGCGAGGCGTTCCGAAAGCAGCAGGAAGAGGACGAGGAGAAGGCCGCGCGCGAACGGGAGGAAATTGAAACGGAGTCACGTTCAACCTACCGGAGCTTGCTGCGACGCGCCTGGGCGGACGGAAGGCCGAACAACGAAGAACGATCGATGCTCGCCCTGGTGAGACGGTCGTTCGGACTGTCAGACGACGACCACGCAGTGCTCGAGCGGGAAGTCCAGAGGGAAGCCTATACGGATGCCCTTCGATCCGCGATGAAAGCGGAGATCATCACGCCGAATGATTCGTCCACCTTCGAGAACTTCAGGGAACTGTACGGGATGAAAATGGAGGACTACCTCATGCTCGAGTCCGTGCTCTCCCGCGAGTTCCAGAAGAGCCCGGAGTCCTGACCCGTTCCCGATCAGGGAGCGCCAAGAAAAAACTCGATGATTGTCCGGCTGTCCTCGACCGGATCCTCCTTATGAGGGGGACCGAACTCGGGGTTCACCCGTGACGTAAGTCGTTTGGCGGCGGCCCGTACCGACTGAGGGATGCTCTGGTCGAGATGGAGATTCCGAAGCTGGTTCATCGCATCGACCCCCCACATCCTCCGCGGATGTTCCTGCAGCCAGAACCTGATGGCAATGCCGGCGGCCCGCCGGGAACAAACCCGCGCCTTTCCGGCGTTCCCCTCTGCGATCGCCTGACCGGCCTGATCCAGCTCCCGCCTGCTTTGCTCCCTTGCTTCGTCAAGGCTTAGTTCAGACATCTCCTTCTCCGTTCTGGTACCACTCTTTTGTCATTTCAAGCCAGAACACGAGTCCGGCCCACCTCCCGAATCGAGCATACCGCCTTGTGATCGTCCGGTCAGTGACCCTCCGACCCCTGTGATACAGTTCATAGTAGCGGCCGCGTACCCACGTATCGAGTCCGGTGTACTGATAGTGTCCGAGGAGTCGCATCATGGTTTCTGCTGCGTAAAGTCCTATCCCTTTGATGCTCAGCAGCTCTTTTCGCAGATCCTCCGTCGATTTTCCCGGCAGACGCCATCGTTCCGGATCGATTCGTCCGGACGCAACAGCCTCTGCGAGTCCGATAATGTACGGTGACCGGTAACCCGCCTTGATCTTTGTTCGAACGAAGTGTTCCGTGCATCCTGCGATCGCTGGTGCGTCCGGAAACCCCTTCCAATTCTCCGGTGATGTCGGACCAAGCAGCGCGACCATATTCATGGTCATCCTGGTCGTCAATGCCCAGTTGCAGTTTGTGGTACAGATCATCTTGATCAGATCCTCAA